>DATNAB010000131.1:0-2780 GCA_035573115.1 Verrucomicrobiia bacterium | reverse complement strand
CAACTGGATTGAAATATAAGCTGAGACTACCGTTAGGGTCGTTGGAATCGACATATTGGCTCCACGTCTTGGGATACAGGAGGACGATGCTGCCCAGAGTTTGCGGACCGGTGAAAGTCGTGAGCGGGTTCTTGAGCTCCTCGGCAAACTGCTTATCTTTGGCAGCCGAATTCTTCTTTACGGCAGCCGCGGCGACCACTTGTGCCTTAGCATTGGCATGATTCTTATAATCCTGACGGCTGTTGAAGGCCCAGGCCCCAAAACCGAGTGCGGCTATCAGAAGAAGTACGGTCAGGATAAGCGAGACGGCCAGGCTGTTCACAGCACCAACCTGATTATGCTTAGTCATACGGTCAATGGTAACCCAGATGGCACCACCTGGCAACTGGTGGGCATGTTCATCGGTAGGTATAGAGGTAGACGCCCTGCTCCTCGGCCTCCACCTGTTTACGCGGCACCTTGAATGCGAAACTGACCAGTTTGACCGGCTTATGATTATATTGCATAACTTTTTTATTCAATTTGGACATGTATCGCGGCAACAGAAACGTGAAGATGATCTCAGCCGGTGGCCAGGGCTTGTGCCAGAAATCACCCCATATCACGCGGACCTGCCGGCGATAGCGCCGGGTACGTAGCCAGGCCACGGCCGCCAGCAAGGGGTTCAGCTCGTAGCCGACCACGCTCAAGCCGCGCTGAGCAGCGGCAATTAGTACCTTGCCGTCGCCACACCCCAGTTCCAACATGGTTTGGCCGGGCTTGGCGGCGGCCAGATCCAGAGCCGCTTCCACCTGCGGTTTTAAGGTTGGCAGATACGGCGCGCCGAACAGCAGTACGCCGCAGAAGCAGATCAGGATCAGTCCTGCGATGGCCACCAGCCAGATCATTTCAGGGTGGCTTTAACGTCGGCCTGGAGCTTACGGACGGTGTTTTCGGCGGTCTTCAGATATGCTTCCAGCTCCCCAAGCAATTCCAAACCGCGTTTGTATCTGACGAGGGCCTGATCGACATCGAAGCTGTCGCTTTCGAACCAGGCGATGATATCCCGCAGTTCGGCTTCCAGTTCCTGATAGCTCTTCTTTGACGGCTTGGTGGATTTGGTGGCTTTATTGGCGCTCATGACAGATGGAATTATAGTTGCTTGCCCTTTTTGAAGCCAGTAACACCAGCTGTCGCCGAACCGTCACTGAACCGGATATCGAGCTGATCGCCCGGTTTAAGGGCGTCGACGCTCCTGACCACACCTCGGGCACCTTCTTGACGCACCAGTGCGTAGCCGCGACTGAGTGCGGCCTCGGGATCGAAGGCTTTGAGCAATTGCCGCTGGCGGCCCAGCTCGTTGCCCAGGCGCGTACTGAGCTCTTGCCACCCCTGTCCCAGCGCTTCTGCAAGCCCTGCTATATCGGTATGCATTCCCACAAATCGTCTATTCAGCAACTCGTTGAGAACGTGCCGGTCTTGCCGGAGCTCGGCCAGGACATGACGGCGATCAGGCACCAGGAGCTCGGCAGCGTTGCTGGGTGTGCTGGCACGCTTGTCCGCAGCCAGCTCGGCCAGACTCAGATCAACTTCGTGGCCGATGGCCGCCAAAGTCGGCACGCGGCTGGCAGCCACGGCACGGGTGACGGGTTCGGTACTGAAGGCTGCCAGATCCTCGGCACTGCCGCCGCCACGGATCAGTACCAGTAAATCGGGTGGCTCAGCCTGGACGTTGAACTGTTCGAGTGCTGCAATGATCTGCGGCGGCGCCGCTTCACCCTGCACCTGCACATCGATCACCTCGACGTTTACACCATGCCAGCGGGCGTTCAAGATTTTGATGAAATCGGCATACGCCGCCGACTGCATGGAGGTGATGAGACCGATGCGCTGCGGCGGATACGGCAATGGGCGCTTGCGGGCATCGTCGAACAATCCTTCACGGGCCAATTTGGCCTGTAGCAGCTGGGCAGCGCGGCGGATTGTGCCCTCCCCGGCCGGCTGCAGACTCATGATGTTGACACTGAAACCGTACAGCGGGTGCAAGCGCGGCTGACCACGGACCTTCAGAAGCATGCCATCCTCCAGCGGACCGGGCAGCTGGTAGACCGTACCGAAGAACTTGACGCTGGCCGTCTCATCCTTGAGGTCGAAATAGACCCAGCGGTTCTTGCTGATGCGAAAATTAGCCAGCTCGCCAGTGATGGTGACGTTCGGATAGGCGTATTCCAGAGTCTGGTTCAGAAGCCCCACGAACTCGCTGACGCTGAGTTCGACGTCATTGCCGACCGTCATGCCGGCTCCGACGTTCCAGAGGGTGATTTTGAGGACAGGTCGCCGCTAGCGATAGCCTTATGGTAGAAGTAATATCCCGGCGGCAATTGCAGCAGTGTATTCAGGATGCGGTACATGACCGTTACCGGCAGACTGACAGACGGCGGAATGCCGGTGCTAGCCAGCACGGCTGTCATCAGCGCCTCGTAGATGCCGATACCGCCCGGCAGTACCGATATCAGGCCGGCGAAATTGGCGATGCCGTAAGCCAGGATGACCGCACCGACGTTTACCCATTCGCCGAAAGCGATATAGACTACGTAAACGGCTGCGACTTCGGTGGCATCAGCCAGCAAAGCATACATGAACGGCCCTTTCAATTCACGGTAGTTGCCTTTGATCTGGGAGTAGCTACCATGGAAATCGTTGAAGACTTTCTTGGCTTTATTGATGCTGATGGTCTCCGGATAGCTGGGACGGACAAGATGAATGAGACGGTTCAGCCCCTTGGTCATGAAGACGAAAAA
>DATNAB010000130.1:0-3676 GCA_035573115.1 Verrucomicrobiia bacterium | reverse complement strand
GTCCACCCCGGAGGTTTCGATAGGCACCCAACGTAACCAATCCGAGAAAAGCCAACCCTCCTAGCCAACCGACTGCCAGTACTCGGTCGAGGTATATATTATGACTACTGTTGAAGAAGTAATGCTGGCGGCAGGTGGCCTGTAAGTCAGCGGCAGCCAGTTTCCTGCAATCCAACGCGTCGGCCAAATTACCCGGCCCATAGCCGGCGACTGGCCGGTGAACAGCCGAACGCATGGCTGCCGATTGCAAGTCCAGCCGGTAGTGGATGCTCTCGTCGGCGTAGCCGACGTTTGTCACTCGAGCCGGTAATGCTCCTCGTAACGCAACCAGTAAAATCACCACCACTGCTAGGTACAGCAGCCACCGGCCCGCTCCCCACCATCCTCGCAGTTGTTGCAGATAGATTGGCATGAGTACCAGGACAGTCAGCAAGGCGAAACGCGTTCCGCTCAGTAGCAATAGACCGAAGAACAGCACCTGACTGGCAAGTATGTAAGCCCGCAGATCTCTATAATATTCCCGCATCTGCAGACTGAGGAGCAGCCCACAGCTTAGGAACACGGCGAAGATATCGGCCTGCGAGAACAGGCCGCCGATCCTGGCAAGGCTATGCGCATGCCACCGGGTGTACGGTGCGGCGACGATAGCCAGCATCAAGATGATGACAAACAGCCAAGTCGAGAACTGTTTGGCGGGAACCTGCCGCAGAGCCAAGCCACACCCGGCACAGGCGAAAAACCCGGCTGCACCGAGCCTGACATACGGCGCCCCCCACAAATCATATGCAAGGTGCGGATTGACCGCGGCGCTAAGTGCACAACTAAGCAGAAATATCGCCAGGAGCACACCCATGCCTGAACGCAGACTCTTCGTCATTCCATCCGGTCGCAGTATGATGGCCGTCCAGCCGATCGCCCCGGCCAGCAGCAGTACAATACCTTGCAAGTCTGCGTTACGTGATGCCCCACCGAAGGGTGCCAGGAACGGCAGACAGCAGAGCAGGGCAACGGTTAGTTTACGACTATGGGCTGCGGCGCTCGTCCTCGTCATCGGCGTACGGTAACCCGGAGCCACTTAAAGTAGGAGGGTGTATGCCTGCTCATGACTCCAGTATACCCGCAGAAGTCCGTATCAGGGCTGGGAAGGGGTACCACAGACGCGCTTGTTTTTACCCCTGTCGCTCTGGTATAAATAAGTGAATGCCTGACGATTCTTTAAGCCAAAAACTGGCCGCCTACAGACCTGACGATTCTGTGAAACAACTTATCAAGGAAACTCCCATCCTACTGCTTGTCGGCCCGACTGGTGCCGGCAAGGACTCGCTTAAAGAGGAGCTATTGAAGACTGGCAGCTATCACCACATCGTCTCCCACACCACACGCAAGCCGCGTATCAACCACGGCGTGCTCGAACAGGACGGCCATGATTATCACTTCATCGACAAGGCCGAAGCCGATCAGATGCTCGATAGCCATGAACTCATCGAGGCCAAGATGTATAGCGGTAACCTGTATGGCACAAGCGTGGCCGAGATCCGGGCTGCGCACGACGAGGGCAAGATCGCTATGACCGATATCGAAGTGCAGGGTGTGGCCGAATATAAGGCGCTCGATCCCGACGTGATGGCCGTCTTCCTGTTGCCACCAAATTTCGAGACCTGGCAGAAGCGACTGCAGCGGCGTTACGGCGACGTGGTTGACGCCGATGACGCCCGTCTGCGTCTCCAAACCGCTCTGAAAGAACTGAAGGAACTCCTGAGTACCGATCATTATGTCGCCGTCATCAACGATGACCTGGAGACCGCACTGGCGCAGATCAAGACCATCGTCAGCTCACAGGATCACACCACGCCCGACGAACCCGGCGCACGGACGGTGGCGGAGCAGTTGGTTAAAGATATCCAGGCCCATCTTGACCGCACAGCCTGAAGCATTGCATTAGAATTATTTTTGTGTTATAGTATCTCGCAATATGAGCGAGAGTTCAATACAATCAGCGGAAAAGCCGCCCATTGAGTTCGTGGACGAGAATGGCGAAGAACTGTTCCCGACCGTGGATGTGGCCTTGGCCATGGAGTTACCTGGGCTGGTAGCACCGGAGCTCGAAGACCCGGCCCAGACTGCCGAGAACTTCCACGAGAATCTGACTCGACTAGCCGGAGGGCTACAAAGGTCATTCGGACGGGCTGAAGATCTGCGGGGACGCGGCAGATCCTGGTTCAAGATGCTCCAAGCCATCCGCGTGGACGTGACAGTCGGCCTTGACCGTAGCGGCGGTTCGTTCCCACGTCCTTATAAGAGCCTGAGGAGAGCCGTCTACGAACTGGCGCCGGCGGAAATGGACTACTTCCTGGATCTCGTTAATGAGAACAGGGATGCGAGTGAAGCCGATCTCGTGGCGGCTGGGGAAGTCGAAGGGCCGTCCAGGATGGCCAAAGTGCTGGGTAATGCCCCACGCTTGCACGAGAACACGCCAGAGAACCTCGATGCTCTCAAACAGGTGGTCGCGGCACATGACACCCTGTCCTTCCTCGAAGGTTATTCCCGTGCTGCCAGCACACTCGAACTTGGCCTGGTCATGGGCGACAAGAAGCACACCCTTACCGCCATCCAGTTATTCAACCGTCTCCGTAATATAGCTTGCAGCGAAATGGACATCGATGACAAGATAATCGCGCAGATGGAAGCGGGCACGGGCATCATACAGCTCGTAGAGTCTCTCGTGATAGCGCAGCCTGACCCGGAACTCAGAGCCCATATGGCAGACCGTCTTCAGGATTTCCAGGCCATTGTCCTACAGCATCGTCTGAACCAAAGGGCCATGTCGCTCCTGGTCTATGGTCGGGAATATCGTCTGAACGGTAACCACCATCTCGAGTCCAAACCAGCTGCAGACCCTGCGTCTGAGCAGGAAGACGCAGTAGCCGCCGAGCCTGTCCAAGCACGGCCCGAGCCTGAGCAGCAATCGACACAGGAACCGGAGATCAATCTTCTGGAACTCTACCGCACCGCAATCGGCAACCTGCTGCGTGACGGCAATTACCGCCATTTTGAACCGCTGACTACCAAAGAGATGAAGAAGCGGGAGCTGGACGACGCCAGAGCGGTATTGGTCAAAGGCGAGACCGATTTAGACAATAACGTGGTGGTGGCGGGACGGTCCAAAGCCGAGGCTCAACGGTTCGTATCGCGCGTGGAGTTCTTGCGTTCTTTCATAGCCGACGCCGGAGGCGATGTTGCCACAGCCCAGGAAATGCTAGAAGAAGCGATGGCCGCTTCCTCCGAGCATGACAACGAGCTGAAAAAACTCCTTAGCGAAGCCGACGGTATATTCTCTACTAAAGAGTCGATGGATCTGAAGGCGCAGGTGCCTGATACCGAAACCGTGGCCGACGTGGTGGCGGGCATCCGGGAAGACTGGGACACCGCCTCGTTCGTCATAGGTAACTATTGGCCCGGCCGCCGGGCTGCGGCCGAGAAACTCCGCCAACTGCTCTTCATGGACAGGCAGGAAGTGATCCAGAAGATTATCCAGGAGACCGAGGTCTCCAAAGTGCAACAGAGCCGCCGTTAGCACTCTTGACTACAGAGTGCTAAAAATTATAAAATACAAAGTATTATGACGGAGCGTCAACAGAACATCCTGAATGCCATCGTTGAGCAATATGCAGAGGTG
>DATNAB010000129.1:0-2364 GCA_035573115.1 Verrucomicrobiia bacterium | reverse complement strand
CCCTGCTGCTGCCATTCATCGTGCTGGGACTACTATTCGCCTTTCAGAAAGAATTCGTAGTCAAGAGCGATATCCAAGGCTTCCGCTCAGCCGTACGGTTCACGATCATCGTCCTGGTCGTGGCGCTGATATATGGGGTGGCCGGTTTCTTACTGCTGGACAAATCCGACTTCCATCAGGAAATCAGTCTACCTACCGCCATGCATTACACCGTCGATCAGTTCGATCTGACTACCGAACGACCGCTACAACCCTATACCAGGCGGGCGCGCCTGTTCACCGATTCGTTGTCGTTCGTCAGTTTCGCGGCCCTGGTGTACGTGGCCATCTCACTGTTCCAGCCGCTCAGGGCCAGTCTGTCGGCCCAGACCAGCGAGCGCGAACACGTGCGGCACCTGCTGCGCCGTTATGGCGGCAGCAGTGAGGAATTCTTCAAATTGTGGCCGCACGATAAGCAGTACTTCTTCGATGACAGCGGAGAGTGCGTGCTGGCGTTCCGGGCTCATCGGGGCGTGGCACTGTGTCTGGGCGATCCTATCGGTGACTCGGGACAGTTCCCGGCACTTATGCGCAGCTTCAAGCAGCTCTGCTTCAATAACGACTGGCTGCCGGCTTTCATCCATGTGGCGGATACGCATCGCCAACTCTACGAGAGACACGGCTTCATCCTCCAGAAATTGGGCGAGGAAGCCGTACTTGCTCTGGGCCATTTTCAAAAAGAACTGCGTGACGCCAAGTATTTCCGGCAGATCCGTAATAAATTCGTCAAACAAGGCTTTTCTTCCGAGCTGATCATGCCGCCGCATCATTCGGCCGTATTAGAGCGCCTCAAGGTCGTGTCCGACGAGTGGCTGGCTACGGGCGGACGCGCAGAACGCGGGTTCGCCATGGGGTATTATACGACCGAATATATCCAGCAGTGCCCCGTCATGGTGGTTCGCGACGCGGCCGGTACCATCCAAGCCTTCGCAAATGTCGTACCGGCCGATTTCGACCGCGAGGAAGCAACGTACGACATGCTGCGGCGCAGCAAGAAAAGCCTAGGCAACATCAACGACTTCCTGCTCATGGAGCTGATCGACGTACTGATCGGGCAAGGATACGTTCGCTTGAACCTGGGGTTATCACCACTCGTGGGCTTGGATGACATCGAAAAAGACCGACGCAATCTGATCGACAACTTACTACACTTCGCTTATGCCAATGGCGACCGCTTCTATTCGTTCAGCGGCCTACATCGCTTCAAGGGTAAATACGAACCCGAGTGGGACGACCGCTATCTGGCGTATCAGGAAGGCGTCCGTAATTTCTCAAAGACCATGACCGGTCTGATGCGCGTGCTCAACGTAAAAGTCCGGCGATAACGTCCATCGTCCGGTCGTGGATGGCCGCAACGGAGGCGGTACCGTCGACGGCGGTCGCGGCGTCATAGCGGTCTGCCGCTTCTTTGTATCCGGCGGCTACCTTGCTGAAGTACTCCGGGGGCTGACTTTCGAAATAGTCGGCTTGCTTGGCTGCTTCTTCTTTCCGGGCGAGCGCCGCCTCAGGTGTTATCTCGTATAGAAGAATAGCTTCGGGCTTGATCCTCTCCATGCCGATTCGGACGTGACGCCAACCAAGCTCCGCATCGATGCCAGAGCCGTAGATCTGATAGGCTGCCAGCGAGAGGGGGCTCCTATCCATCAGGATAATTTTGCCGTCCTTGCGGGCTCTGTCGATGACATCAAGTAGGGGCTCCTGGATCGCCAGGGACACATAGAAATCAGTCAATGGCGGTCGCTTCAGAGGTGATTTTATGACCTCACGCAAGGCTTCGCCAATCGGTGTACCGCCGAGGTTACGTAATGCTAGCACTGGCCAGCCGGCGGCTTCCAGCTCTTTCTGCACAAGCTCGAGCTGTGTGGTCTTGCCGGCCCCGTCCAGGCCCTCGAAGATGATGACCCGGCCTCCGGCCAAGGCTTTCACTTCAGGAATCATGACTCTATTATGCCACGCTTCTAGGCGCTTATGCTTGCCTGGTCGATAGAGATGGAGGGGCCCATGGAAGTCGTCAGGTAGATCGACCTGATGTAGGTGCCTTTGACGGCGGATGGCTTATTGGCGGCAATACTGGCTAGGACGGCACGCAGGTTTTGCAAGAGTTGTTCAGGTTTGAAGCTTACCTTGCCGATACCCAGGTGGACGATACCCGTGCTGTCGACACGGTATTCGACACGGCCAGCCTTAGCGTCATTTACTGCCTTCACGACATCGGTGGTGACGGTGCCGCTTTTAGGATTGGGCATCAGGCCGCGCGGGCCTAGCAGCCGGGCATGTTTACCCAGACGCGGCATCAATGCCGGCGTGGCGATCAGCACGTCGAAA
>DATNAB010000128.1:0-4606 GCA_035573115.1 Verrucomicrobiia bacterium | reverse complement strand
ATGCTCGTGCAAGCCATGATCTCGTTAGTAGCCGTTGCACTAGTGGCCGCCCGGGCGGTCAATATCCTGCACTGACCTGGAACAGATGTCGACGTTGGCACCAGACAAGGGCCACGGCACCTGCTATGAGCGGCACCCAATAGCTGATCAAGCGATACAGGAGTGCTGTCGCGAGGGCTGCTGAGGCATCTAGGCCGTAAGCAACGAAGCCCGCAGCCAGGCCGGCCTCAAAGCCGCCCAAGCCGCCGGGGGTGGGAACTGCCGAGCCGGCACTTACGCCCAGAGTGAAAACCAAGAGTACGGCGGCAAACGGCAATTGCAGCCCCAGCGCATGTAAACAGAAGAACAGGCTTAACGTATTACATAGAGTCAGGCATAGTGAGGTACCGAGAGCACCCAAAAGGTGCCACGGGCGCCGTCGATAACTCAAGAGCTGCCTCTCGACGTCTCTCAGGGCAGCGAGCAGCTTCCGGCGGCCAAGGAACAGACCGAGTCCCAGCAGCAACAGGCCAGTGATGGCAGCGATCTTCAAAATGGTGACCGCATTCAGGCCGGAACCGGTAGAGCCTGGTAGCTGCCAAGCCTGTCCGGACGAGAGTAGTAGTGTTATAGCTATCAAAAATCCATGTTCAGCGAAGCCGAGCAGATTATTCATTGCCACCATTGCAGCTGCCGGCGCCTCCTTATGACGCTCGTGCCGCAGATAGAGATAGTTCGCGCCAAGAGCCCCGATTCCGGCTGGTAGAAGCCGGTTTACGAACATAGCGGCTAGCTGTACACCCGCTGTCCGACCAAAATGGAGTGGACGGAAAGCCAACAAGCAGTACGTCCCAGCGGCAGCGAGATACGTCGCGAAGGAAAAAATCAGGGCTAACAGTGAAGGGCCAGGGCGCGGATGGCTGACGAGATGCCAACTTGAACGGAAATCACCTAACTGGGGCAACAAAACGTATAGGGCAACGACTGCCAGGGCCACCAGCGCCAGTTGCCGCCGGTCCGGTGAGAGCGAGAATCGTTGCGTAGCCATGGTCTGTCGTTTATTGTACCGCCTGCCGCGAGCGAATGTTGAAAATCTTACGAGAAAACACCTTATTACTATGCTTTAATGGAGCTAGGTTTGTACTTGATGTTACGCACGGAGACCATGACACATACAGATAAGACCGCCGGGAGCCAGCGATACACTTTCACAGCTGTAAAGCACTATCTCTGGGTGGCGCTGATCTATACGGTCTTGATTTTTATACTGACGGCCAGTGCCGCTACCCGTCAGGAGTACCATCTTTCCGCTCTGGAATACCACGTGATCAGTTTCGCAGTGGCAATACCGACGCTGCTGGTGTGGCTGGCCGCCTTCATCGGTTATGCCAAGGTGCGCGAGTATGCCTGGTCTGTCCGCAAAACACCTGAGGGAATTTATTTCGACGAATTGGCCGGCGGCGTGACCTGGCTGGCTTGGAGCCTACCGGTCGGCACCATCATTCCGACCGTCCTGAATGCCATCGCCAACAACCATCCGGCCTTCCACAATGCTTCCATCATCCTCAGTAATTACTTGAATCTGATTTTGGCGCTGATAGCCTTCAGCGTCATCGCCGGCGCCTCGCGGGGCCTACTAGGCAGCGTTAAAATGAAACTTAGCTTGAGCAGTGCCCGCTTCCTGATCATGGGTTTCCTGCTGCTCGGCGTCCTCTATTGTTTCTTTACCTTTCGCCGGCTTGATCTGAGCAGCCTCGGCTCCGCCGATAACCCCTATTTCTTGCCGGTCTGGTTGATGGTCATAAGCGTGATCGTACCGTACTTGTACGCCTGGTTTATGGGGCTGCTGGCGAGTTTTGAGCTGACAATATTCAGCCGGCAGGTGCGGGGTGTCCTGTATCGGCAACCGCTCGCCATGCTGGTCGGGGGTCTTCTGACGGTAATCTTCAGCCTGGTGGCGTTGCAATATATCGCCAGCGTCGAGCCACGCGTCGGACATCTCGTATTCAACTATAAGTTAGCTCTGACACTCCTGTTCCGGTTGATCGGTGGAGGCGGCTTTGTCCTATTGGCCCTAGGCGCCAACCGGCTGCGAAAAATCGAGGAGGTGTGAGGCTGATGGTATCGGGTAAGGCTTCGCTGTATGACAAGGTGGTGCGTGTGACCAACGTCTACCTCGGTCCAGCCGCCGAGCGTTTCATCGCCCGACAAGTCGAAAACCATCTGCACAAGCCACCGGAACAGCTCTCTCGGACGGATCTTGCTGGCCTCATCGATTGGATACGGGCCGCGGTATCGTTGCTAACCGAGGATAACGACATCGTCGAGGAGTATGCCGCCGAACTACAGAAGCTGGCCGGCATCAAGCCTAATGCGGAGGAACCCTAATGGCTACGACTAAGAAGTCGGACGCAATTCTGCGCCAGCAGCAGAGCGAAGTGGAGGCCATGTTCACGAGCCTCGGCGAGGGCGCTCTCTCTACCGATGAATTCGGTCGCATCACCAGGGTCAACCCCGCCGCGCAGTACATGCTGGGTTTCAACGAGTCGGAACTGATCGGCGCCTGGTTCCCGAAAAAGGTACGGGCGTTGACTTTCGACGAAGTGCCGGTCAATCTTATTGATCGCCCCATCACCAAGGCTTTCTTGACCGGCAAGCCCATCACCGAGAAGATGTATTACTTGCGTAAGGATGGCCAGAAATTGCCGGTTTCCATCAATGTCTCGCCGATCATACTGGACAATAAGCCTCTGGGAGCAGTCGAGGTTTTCCGAGACATCACGCTGGAACAGGAAGTTGACCGCATGAAGAGCGAGTTCATTTCGCTCGCGTCCCACCAGTTGCGCACGCCTCTGTCTGCCATCAAGACGTACACGCATATGCTTTTCGACGGCTATATGGGAGACCTTAACGACGCCCAGAAGAATTCGCTCAACACCATCATCGGCGCCGCCAACCGTATGAATGAGCTCATCAGCACGTTGCTCAACATCACGCGGATGGAGAGCGGTACCATCGCCGTAACCCCCAAGGTGACGCGGCTCGATACTATCGCCGAGGAAGTGGTCAAGGAGCTGACGCTGATGGCAACTGGCAAATCCATCAAACTGAGTCTGAGTTCACGCCCCAAAACCGGTATCAAGCTGACCACTGATCCGCTGATCGTGAAGGAAATACTGACGAATCTGGTGTCCAACGGCATCAAATATACGCCTGAGAAGGGGGAAGTCAGCATCAAGCTGCGTTCCCGCCAAGATAATGTTGTGGTGGAGGTCTATGACAGCGGCTGGGGAATACCGAAGTATTCGCAGGATCAGATCTTCAGCAAGTTCTTTCGGGCGCATAACATCGTCAAGCGGGAAACCACGGGCACAGGTCTCGGCCTCTATCTGGTGAAAGGCTTGGTGGACGCGCTCGGTGGTCGTATCTGGTTCACTAGCGAAGAAGGAAAAGGTACCAGTTTCTTCGTTACGCTGCCTCATAAGGTCAAGTCATCGGCAAGAGTAAAGAAACTTGTGTGAAATTCAGTACAGCACGCACCGGTCGCTGTGTTATAACTAAGTGATAGTAAATCAAAAGGAGCTGGTGGAGCGAATGGCGCGTATTCTTGTAGTTGAAGATGATCATGACCTCAATAAAGCCTACTCGATCATCCTCAGGCATGAAGGCCATGAGGTGGTGGAGGCCTTTGACGGCAAAGAGGCTCTCAAAAAACTGAAGAACTTTGAACCTGATCTCATCCTGCTGGATCTGCTGATGCCGATCATGGGCGGACTGGAATTCCTCCAGGAATCACAGCTGCCGAAGAAGCATAAAGGGACCAAAGTGTTGATATTCACTAACATGGAAAACTCTCCGGAGGTAGCTGCCGCTTACAAACTAGGTGCACACCGTTGTATCATAAAATCCTGGACGGCACCGCATAACCTGGCACGCGTGGTTGCCGATACTTTACACGCCAAAGATAGCGCCGGCAGCCTTAAGGCGCCAGCCTAACCTCTATATCCGAGATGAACTGATCATTCAGTGCCTGGGTTAGTTTTTTAAGGTCAAGACGATAGGGCTGACCTTTACCGTAGGTGATGATGCCTTGTTTTTTAAGCTTGTTAAGCTCAGTTGCAGCCGTTTCACGCGTCAGTCCCGTTAGATTGGCGAAATCCTGGTGTTTGAGATCCAGCGTGATTTCCACTTTGCCATCCGACACCGGCTTGCCATGGCCAAGGGCCAGGTAATGCAGGGTATAGACGAGCTTGTCACTGGCGCGGGAGTGCTGGAGAGCGTTCAGCCGCATAGAGCCGCCTAGCTGATCGACCAAGGCTCGCTCCAATTCCTGATAAAGCAGCTCAGGCCGTTTCTTTATAAAATCTACGAACTTGTCACGCTCCAGCATATATACCTCGACGGTCGGCGTGAAGGCCTCGTAATAATAGATGGAGTTTGGCATCTTGCCGTAGACCCAGCCGGCTGGGAATATATTGTCGACCGAGTAGAAGGCAACCGGCTTTTCATCACCTTCGACACTCAGGTTATACGCCTTGATGGTACCGTTCTTGATAGCATAGGCGCTACGCGGTGCTTCACCTTGGAAAACGATGATCTCACCCTTCTTGAACGTGCGTGTGGCGTG
>DATNAB010000127.1:0-3277 GCA_035573115.1 Verrucomicrobiia bacterium | reverse complement strand
GCAGCCAAAGGCCGCCGCATTGTGCTGTCGCATGTCTCTCAACGGGCGATCGTGTTGGAATGGCTAAAAGCCGGTCGGCCTGATGAGAGGGATTTCCTCGAAGGCTTGGCAGCCCGGGCCGAATACGAAGTCGCCAGGTATGTGGCCGTCTCGGCAGGCTACCTCGCTGGTCCGGACATCAGCGGCTCGCTGGCACTGATAAACAGTCCTACCAAGTATGGCGAGAATCCATGGCAGACACCGGCAGCTTTCTATGCCGATAACCGTGTGGCTGTCGATCCGCTTGGCTTGGACCAGTTCGAGCATATCCAGGGCATGGAGCGCAGCTACGTCAATATGACCGACATCGACCGCCTGCTGCAGACAGTGACGCACGTCGCCGCAGGTTTCGCGCATAACTTCGACAAGGTGCCGTCCATCGCGGTCGGCGTGAAGCATGGCAATGCCTGCGGGGCAGGGGTGGCCGATACGGCCAGTGAGGCCGTGGAAAAGATGCTGACAGGTGATACCCGGGCCATCTTCGGTGGAGTAGTGATGCTGAACGGTATCATCGACGAACCGGCCGCCCAAGCACTGATGCATTATGCACAGGAAGGTGATAAGCCGCGGTTGCTCGACGGCGTCATCGGTGCCGGCGTCACGAAAGAAGCGCTGGAAATTCTGAGCCGCAACAAGCTGCGGGTGGTAGTGAATCCGGCGCTCGCCAGACTCGATGAGTCCTCACTGGACCGGTCGCGCCGACGCCGTCCCGTGCGCGGTGGCACGCTGGAGCAGCCGAATTATGATTTCGTGATCGACCTGGCAGCCGATTATCTGCAGACCTATGGCGAACCGACTGAGCAACAAAAGCGCGATATGACCCTGGCCTGGGCCGTCGGCTCGACTAGTAATAGTAATACCATCGCGATCGTCAAAGACGGTCGCCTCATCGGCAACGGGGTTGGTCAACAAGACCGCGTCGGTGCCGGGCAGCTGGCATTGACACGAACCACTACGGCGCTACCGGATCTGGAAGAGCAGGACGGTAAACTGGTCCTTAAAATTACACTGGATAAAGACAAGCTGGCCGGCGCTGCAGCCTACAGCGACAGTTTTTTCCCGTTCCCCGACGGACCCGGGCTGCTCGCCAAAGCCGGCATCAAAGCCATTCTGACTTCAAGCGGTTCGGTCGCCGACGACAAAGTTGTCGCCAGTCTGCAGGAAGCCGGCGTGGCGGTAATAATGATACCGGACAAAACCGGACGCGGCTTCTACTTACATTAGGCCTGAACGAACTGGGCGTCAGTCAGTCCGTGCTGGAAGCCAGCTATGGCATCATGAGGGTGCATGGGTACGGGAGATGGGATTCGGCTCGTAGGGACTTCCGGACCCGGCTCGACCCGCAGCGCGCCTTGGACGCGGCTCAGCTCACCTGCGACCATTTCCACGATGTATACGGCGTGCGTCGGCGGTGTATCCTCGGTGCCGGGAGTATGCTGGAGCATCCTGGCTGTCAGGGAAGGCTCAGCCCTAAGAAGTGCCGCCAGCCTTCCTCTCGGATGATACTCGGCGACAAGCAGACTATATTCGGCAGGCTCTACTTCGCCCTGGGCCTCGGCACTCCACTTTACTTCTAGCATCTTTACCATTCCGAAGGGAAACCTTCTATCAAGATGCTGTTCTTCAGTACTAGGGTTACGCGTACCTTCTATACGCTTCCACAAATCTGAACCTGCCGCCATACCTATCTAGACTCCTTAAGCATACGCTTAAACTATTAACTATATAACCATACCTTCGGTAAAATGTCCAGAGATGACCGGCCAGTCAGAGGCTTACTTCTCGAAGTCTTCGGACCAGGTGCCCTGGGCAGCCAGGCTATTGGCTTCGCAACGCTTCAGATAGGCGGCCACGGCTTCGTCGGTCTTCTTTTCGGCCCAGAGTTTCAGTACGGGGTTCTGAATCGCACGGCTGTAGCTGAAGGTAAGCGGCCACGGCAGATCGCCCAGTTTGTTCATCGCGTCCAAGTGGGCGGTGGCTTCAAGCTCCGATTGGCCGCCGCTCAAGAAGACGACTCCTGCCAGCTCGGCAGGCGCGTTTTCTTTCAGGCATTTGACGGTCTGTTCGGCAACTTCTTGAACACCAGCCCGGTTCGGCGCGTCTTTGCCGGAGAGGACCATACTGGCCTTCAGAATCGCACCTTCCAGCAGCACACCCTGGTTCTTGAGCTCGGCGAACAAGGCCTTCTGGGTGGCAGCGGTCACTTCATAGCAGCGTTCAATGGTATGGTTGCCATCGAGCAATACTTCCGGCTCGACGATCGGCACAATGCCGGCCTCCTGAGCCAGTGCGGCATACCGGGCCATGGCATGAGCATTAGCATGGATGCAGGCCTCGGAAGGCAGTTCATCACCTTGGATAGTGATGACAGCACGCCACTTTGCAAAGCGGGCGCCCATCTCATAATATTCAGCGAAGCGCTCGCGCAGGCCGTCCAAGCCTTCGGTGACCTTTTCGCCATCGTGAAGCGCTAGATCCTTGGCACCAGCATCAACCTTAATGCCCGGGATGATGCCTTCGGCTTCTAGTACTTTAGCGAACGGAGTGCCTTGGTCATCCTTCTGGCGGATGGTCTCATCAAACAGGATAACGCCGCTCAGGTATTGGTTTACGCCGTCGGTGGTGAGCAGAAGCTGGCGGTAAGCGCGGCGATTTTCCTCGGTGTTCTCTACGCCGACCGAATCGAAGCGCTTGGCGGCAGTGCCACTAGACTCGTCGGCCGCTAACAGGCCTTTACCGGTCGCTACCATGGCCTTGGCGGTGTCGCGCAGTTGTTGATCGTATTTCATGAAACCTCCTTGTACACGTTAACTTCTTGCTTGTTACCGATAATGATGGGCACACGTTGGTGCAATGATTCCGGCTGCAGGGTCAGGATATCCTCTTGATCGGTCGTGATGGCTGTGCCACCGGCTTGGTCGATCAGGTAGGCCATCGGTTTGACCTCGTAATTGAGCCGGAGCTTGGGTTTATATTCGCCCTTACCGGAGGAATCAACCGGAGGAAAGAAGAACACGCCGCCCTTGAGCAGGTTGCGGTGGAAGTCAGCTACGAAAGCGCCGATCCAGCGCTGCTTGGCTACGGCCTGGAGCCGACTGACGTACTTCTGGTCTCTCTCTGAAATGTGTGGCTCATAGGCTGAGTTGATGCTGTAGTAGGAACATTTGTCCGGCAGCGTGAGCCGGTCGTTGCTCAGCAGGAACTCGCCGCTGGCAGGGTCGAGCGTGAACTCATGCAC
>DATNAB010000126.1:0-4253 GCA_035573115.1 Verrucomicrobiia bacterium | reverse complement strand
CGCTTGAGCGTCAATGCTGCGGGTGAAGTGCGGGTCAGTATCCCGGCCTGGGCACCGTACAGCGCCGGATTGAATTTCGCGAAATCACGCCGTGCCTGGATTCTGTCGCAGCGGAAACCGGCCGGCACATTGGCAGACGGTCAGCTTGTCGGCAAGGCCCATCATCTGCAGTTCATCGCCAAGTCCGGCCAGAGCAAGCCGTCCGGTCGCGTAGCCGCCGGCACGGTGATCGTCAGCTATCCGCTAGAGCTCAGTGCCACTGACCCGACCGTGCAGACCGCCGCCCGCAAAGCTAGCATCCGGGCACTCAGGTCGCAGGCAGAGCAGCTGCTGCCACAGCGCCTTAAGGCTTTGGCTGAGACACATGGCTTCAGCTATGCAGACGTCAAGGTCAAACAGCTCAAAAGTCGTTGGGGCAGTTGCGATCAGCACACCAACATAGTGCTCAACTTGTATCTGATGCAACTGCCCTGGGACTGTATCGATTACGTACTGTTGCATGAATTGACACACACCCGTGTCTTGCGTCATGGTCCGGATTTTTGGCAGGCTATGGCGGCCATACTGCCGGACGTCAAAGCTGTGCGCAAACGTCTGCGAAGCTATGAGCCGACGCTCGATAGTTCCGCCGCCCCCGATATGGCATAATGATAAGCACTATGCCACTTCAGACCGCCACTAAAGCGCCGCCGGCGGCCGATGAACGGCTTGAGCATCAGCGTCTGACTAGCTTGATCAACAGCATGGCCGACGCCGTAATCGCCGTCGATGAGGACATCAAGGTGGTGCTCTATAATGCCGCTGCTCTCAATATCTTCGACGTCAACTCCATCAAGGTTGGCAACTCCCTCAGCAGTCTATTCAAACCGATCGACAAAGATAACCAGCCGCATGACGTCACAGAGATGGTGCGGGCTGCCAAGACACCGACGACATCGCGCGACCTGTTACTCCAGTACCCTGACGGCAGTAAGATCAATCTCTATTTGAGTATCGCGCCGGTACATCTTGGGTATGGTGCCAGAGGGCAGCGCGGCTACGTATTGCTACTACGCGACATCACCCGCGAAAAATCGTTGGAAGAGGAGCGTGACGAGTTCATCAGCGTAGTCAGCCACGAACTCAGGACGCCAATCGCCATCAGCGAGGGCAATATCGGCAATGCTGAATATATCGCCGAGCATTCAGGCGACATGGCGGCCATCAAGCAGGCACTCAAGGAGGCGCACAACCAAGTGCTATTCCTGGCCGATATGATCAACGATCTCGCAACTCTCAGTCGAGCCGAACGTGGCACCCTGAAGATCGATGTTGAGCCGATCAACGTGCACGATCTCATCACCGAATTGGCCAGTAACTACGCCCCGGAGGCTGCTGCTAAGCACCTCGAGCTCAAGACTGTGATCGATCCTAAGCTGGAGTTACTGTATTCCAGCAAGTTGTACGTCCGCGAGGTGTTGCAAAATTTCATTACCAACTCCATCAAATATACCGCCAAGGGCCATGTCACCATCGAAGCTTCAGCGGCGACGAAAGGAGTAAAGTTTATCGTCTCGGACAGCGGCATCGGTATCAGCAAGGGGGATCAGGAAAGGGTTTTCGACAAGTTCTTCCGTTCCGAAGATTACCGGACGCGCCAGGCCAAGGGCACCGGACTGGGATTATATGTGACCATGAAACTCGCCCGACTGCTGCACGCCGATATTAGCCTGGAAAGTGAACTGAACAACGGTTCGACATTCACCATCTTCGTCCCGAATCTCAAGTAGACTTTGGTAGACCGGGGATGACGCGCATTACTGGGATGCAGACATTGCGGCCCTTCCACAGCACTTCACGGAACTCATAGAGCCACATGGAGTAGTTGAGCAAGCCGATGTCATACAGCGCTGCCAAAGGCAGCAGCCAGAGCCCTTTGGCCAGAAAACGGCGATACGCCAGGTTGCAGACCAGGCTGTAGACTGTGATATTGCAGGCCAGGCTCAAACCGGCCAAGGCTACTAACAACCAGGTGTGCGCGGCTAAGCCGCCGATCAGCAGCAACAATGGTCCGATCAGAAGAGTGAATTCAGCCAAACTGGTGGCCGCTGTCAGTTCCGGACGGCGGTGCAGCTGAAGATAACGGGTACGAATGGCTGTAGCACGCTGCTCGATCGGCTCCTTGCGGCAATCGATGCCAATGCCTGAGTCGGAGCGCATGAAGCTATAGCCGTCATATTCGCCCGCGATGGTACGGGCCAGGTAGCTTTCCGGCACGCCCTTGCGTCGAACGGCTTCAAATCCTCCTGCTTCTTGCAAATCTTTGCGTGTGATCAGCCAGCACGTACTGAGTACCGGCGGTCTGCGGATGAGCCGCCGCGGCAGGGATAGCTCCCAAGCGTAGCGGTTCGGCTGCATGAACCAGGCGTCCAGACGATGCGACTCGGGTGGCAAATTGCGCGGCATGACGCTGATCATACGTTTCTGCTTCTGCAGAAGCGTCCTGACCAATGCTTCCAAGCTTTCGGGCTCGAAGCGGACATCGACCCCGCAGAACAGCAATAATTCACCGTTGGCAGCCTCAGCGAGCTGTTTATAGGCATAATTCTTTGCCAGCCACTGTTCAGGGGGTACTTCACCTGCGATAAAGCGGACGCCTGCATGGGCGAAACCGCGGATGATCTCTGGTGTCCTTTTGTTCTGGGAGCAGTCGTCCAATACTATGATCTCTAACTTAGGATAGGTGCTGGCGATAAGTGACTCCAAACAGGCTTCAAGCTCGGCCGTTTCGTTACGGGCCGGTATTGCGACGGTTAAAGCTGGCAGTTTGCCAGGGGGCGGTCCGTCGGTCAACTTGGGTGGCCTGGTCGTGCGAATATGGCGCAGCGTTGAAGCAAGCAGTGTGGCGGCACATATGAGTTCGATCCCGGCGATTACATCCCACCAGACCCGTAGATCAAGTTCGTAACCATGGACGATCCACGCGAGCCCCGCTACGGCGATCTGGCTGCCGATCAGCCACCAGCTCGTCTGTCGGGAAGCATGATACAGATAATCGGCTTGGATGCGGTTTGCCATGATCCGGCCCAGATTCAGACAGCGGTAGGCGCTGGCTATACCGATCAACGCTGTCCACACCCTGGGGTGAGCTACCAAGAGAGTGATCGTGGTCAGGTCCAGCAGCACTAGCAACGCACCGGCGGCCAGTTTCCGATGTCGCCACAGCGGCGGAAGCCACAGCAGCAGCTCTACGCCGCTCACGGCGCCGAAAGCCACAAGCGCGAATATCATGGCTTCACTATAGCAAAACCGTTGACCCCCGGTGTTATCCATGCTATGCTTGACGCAGTGGCCTACACCAGTCTGTAGGCTTTTTTATTTGGTGGTAAGAGGAGACGAAGACTTCATGGCGGATGAACCGACCGGGTCAAAGCGCAAGCGCCGGGTGAAGAACCCGGAGACTTTCAGGGAGAGGGCCCTGAAAGCCAACGAGACCGAGGGCAAGGCGAAACGTCCGGCCGCCGTGAAGCGCGCCGGGAGTTCGATGGCCAAACCGGCTGCCGCACCGTTCAAGAGGGTCGGTCGCTCCAAACCCGTGCGGCTTATCGGTAAGGTTCTGGTTCCCAGCTATTTACGTAGCAGCTGGGCCGAGCTGAAGCTCGTCACCTGGCCTTCCTGGAAGCAGAGCCGGCAGCTGACCTTCGCCGTTTTGATCTTCGCTGTCGTTTTCGGCGCCGTCATCGCCGGGGTCGACTACGGTCTCGACAAGATATTCAAGAATCTACTCTTAAAGTAAAGGAACGTACATGAGCATGAGCACCAGCAAACGATACGATACTTCCAAACAGTGGTATGCCATCCATACCTACAGCGGTTATGAGGAAAAGGTCGCCGAGAGCATCCGCCAGCGTGCCGAGAGCCTAGATATGAGCGACAAGATCTTCGAGGTCCTCGTGCCGAAGGAAAAGATGATCGAGATCAAGAACGGCAAGCGCCGCGTCGTCGAGAAGCGCATTTTCCAAGGCTACGTCCTGGTGCAAATGAAAATGAGCGAAGACGCATGGTACATTGTGCGCAACACGCCGTCTGTAACTGGCTTCGTCGGTTCCGGATCTGAGCCAACTCCTGTTTCTGAAGAAGAAATCGAAAAAATCCAGAAGCGTATGGGCCTGGAACAGCCGAAGCACAAGATCGACTACCGCCTGGGCGAAGTTGTATCCATCACCGACGGTCCGTTCAAGGGCTTCGACGGCTCTATCAACGAAATCGACGCC
>DATNAB010000125.1:0-4009 GCA_035573115.1 Verrucomicrobiia bacterium | reverse complement strand
AGGTCGAGATGGAAGGCGCAAACATCGGTCCGCGTGTCACGCAGTACACTATGAAGCCGCCGACCGGCGTCAAGCTGACCAAAATCACCGCGCTCGAGAATAACCTGGCACTCGACCTGGCCGCACACTCCATCCGTATGGAAGCACCGATCCCGGGTAAGCGGGCGGTGGGCATCGAGGTGCCGAATGTCAAATCGGCCACCGTGCGCCTGAGCTCCATCCTGACTTCGCCCCAATGGCAGGACCAACCGTCGCCCCTGTCGTTCGCGATCGGCAAGGATATATCCGGCGCACCCGTCGTAGCTGACCTGTCGAAGATGCCGCACATGTTGGTCGCCGGTCAGACCGGCTCCGGCAAATCGGTCATGATCAACACCATCCTGACCAGCCTGCTGTACCGCAATTCGCCTGCCGATCTCAAGCTCATCCTCGTCGACCCCAAGCGTGTCGAACTGAAACCCTATGATGACATCCCGCATCTTCTCACCCCTGTCATTGTGGAGCCGGAGAAGTGCATCAGCGCTCTCAAATGGGCAACGGCCGAGATGGAACGCCGCTACCGGGCTCTCAGCGAGGCCGGCAAGCGCAATATCGGTGAGTATAACGCTTTGAAACAGGAAGAGGGTATGCCGTACATCGTTATCGTGATCGATGAGCTGGCGGATTTGATGATGATGGCCGCGCGCGACGTCGAGGCGCTGATCGTCCGTATCGCCCAGAAGGCCCGCGCTGTCGGTATCCATCTGGTGCTAGCCACCCAGCGCCCGAGCGTTGATGTTATCACCGGCTTGATCAAGGCCAACGTGCCGGGTCGTATCGCGTTCACTACCCAAAGCCAAGTCGACAGCCGTACCATCATCGATCAGGTCGGCGCCGAGAAACTGCTCGGCGAAGGCGACATGTTGCTATTGACGAGTGAGATGCCGAAACCGCGGCGACTGCAGGGCGCACTAATCGATGAGAAGGAGATTGGCAAGGTCATGGACTTTATCCGTATGCAGCGGCCGCCGCAGTATGACGACGAAGTGGTCAGCCAGCCGGTCCAGCTTAACGGTAAGGGTGGCATCATCTCCGGTGGCGGAGGCGGTCAGGACGCAGATGACGACATGTGGCAGGAAGCCGTACAGGTGGTGATCGAGAACCGCAAGGCCAGCACCAGTCTACTGCAACGCCGTCTGCGTATCGGTTACGGCCGTGCCGCGCGCCTCATTGAAACGATGGAAGAGCAGGGTATCATCGGTCATGCCGACGGTTCGCGGCCGCGTGAGGTGCTGGTGAACTCGGCGGATGAGGTGTTTGGTGGTGGTGCTGGTGGTGCTATACCTTCTGAAGCCGACGCCGCGCTCGACGAGAACTTCCCGGACGACTGATCTGTTATCGCTCATGCTTGCATCCGTTCCACCTCCGTGGAATAATTTGCGCGTATGACTAAAGGTGAACAGTTGGTAGAGTTGGCCGAAGAAAACATGGGCGAGGGCGGGCTGTTCGTCTACGACCTGGGCATGATGACCGACCACGCCGCCGCTCTGCAGGCAATAGCAGGTGCTATGCCTCATGGCGGTATGACCGTCCGCTACGCTGCTAAAGCCAACCCCCATCCGACCATCGTCGATACTTTCGACAGGTTGGGATTATCATTCGATGCCAGTTCCACGCCGGAAGCCACGGCGTTGCTCCAGACAGGCGTGGACGGTGATAGGATTAGCCTGTCCTCCCAAGTCTTGCGGGACACACCAGAGCTGGAGGAGGCCTTAGCGCGGGGCGTGCGACCCGTGGCAACCTCAGTACGACAGGTAGGCACGTTGGCCAGCGCCGGGGCCGAAACCGGTCTGGAGAACATCGCGCTGCGGGTCAACCCCGGCAGCGGCTCGGGCGGCAACAACCGTACCACCGTCGGTGGCCCTGCCGCACCGTTCGGTATCTGGAAGGAAGAGTTGCCACTGGCACTGGCAACGGCTCAACTTCGCGGCCTGACGGTCGACCGGATCCATACCCACATCGGGAGTGGTGTTGATCCCTCGGCTTGGCAAGGTACCATCCGCCAAAGCCTGGAAATCGTGGAAGAATGTCCGGAAACCGTCACCACGCTGGATATCGGCGGTGGCTACAAAGTCGCCCGTATGGCTGACGAGCCGGAAACGAACCTGGGTGAGGTGCTGGACATATTCAGAACTGAACTGGAAGATTTCCGCAAACACACGGGGCGGGCAATCCGCTTGGAGATTGAACCGGGCACCTGGCTGGTCGCCAACGCCGGCACCTTGTTGGGACGGGTCGAGGAAGTGAAACAGACACCGGATTATAACCAACTCATCCTCAACGTGGGCATGAACGCCGTGCTTAGGATTTCGCATTACGGTGCTCAGCATCCTATCGCAGGCCTGGTTGATGAGAGAAGGGAGCGGGTGGAGTACGCCATCTTTGGTCCGTGCTGCGAGAGCGGTGATATCTTAACTCCAGCTCCCGGCAACCCCGAAGAGATCGCTCCCAGGGAGCTAGCGAAGATGATGCCCGGTGAATACGTTGCCATCGGAGGTGCAGGCGCCTATTGCGCCTCGATGAGCGCCACGCAGTACAATCACGTGCCTGAACCGACCGCCGTCTTTGTGGCTTGACCGACAGGGGTGATTCCGGTACAATCGGTAGCACTATCAAGACTTCAGCTTGCATCCCCTAGTGAGTGTGGGCTTTAACCGAAGGAAGGAACGAGGAGTTGCACCAGTACGAATTAGCAGTGTTGTATCATCCGGATCTGGAAGTCGACCTTACCAAGGCCGAGGAACGGGTTAAAAAAATCATCGCCGACAATGGCGGCAAAGTGGTCAAAGACGATAACTGGGGCAAGCGCAAGCTGGCCTATCCCATAAAAGGTAATGAACATGCCATCTATGTGTTCTATACCGTCGAACTGCCAGGCGAGGCCGTCCAGAAAGTGGAGAGCACGCTGAACATTGCCGGTGAGGTCATCCGTTTTCTAATCAGCCGGCCGGACCTAAAAGCCATCGCCAAAGCCGAAGTCATGAAAGCCGAGAAGGCCGAACAGGCTGCCAAGCGCGCCGAGCGCGACGGTGGTGAAAAAGAGGATGCCGATGACGAATCTTAAAAAGCTATTAAACCTGACACTTTTGTCGGCCGTCCGCTTGACGGGCGTTTCTGGACGGGAGTAGGGTGAAGTCAAGAAGGAGTTTTTATGGCACGAAGTCTTAACCAAGTCACCCTGATGGGCAACCTCACACGTGATCCGGAACTGCGCCAGACGCCGTCCGGTCAGACCGTCACCAGTTTCAGCCTGGCGTTGAACCGCAACTACAAAGATGCCAGCGGCGAATGGAAAGAAGTCACTGACTACGTCGATATCGTCTGCTGGGGTCCGCTCGCCGAGCGCGTAGCACAGTATATGAGCAAAGGCCGGCGCTGTCTGGTCCAGGGTCGCCTGCAATCACGTTCCTGGGAACAGGACGGTCAGAAGCGTAGCAAAGTCGAGGTGCTCGCCAACGACGTGACCTTCCTCGATAGCCGTGGTGGTAGCGACGGCGAAGGCGGTGGCAACTTCGGCACCGGAAACAGTGGCGGCGGCGCGGCCGAAGCCCCTGCTGCCGGCGACAAGCCCAAACCTAGCAAGAAGACTAAGAAAGATGACGTCGTCATCGAAGACATCGGCGATGAGCCGATTAACCTGGACGACATACCGTTCTAGAGGAGGAACATGGCAAAGATATTCAAATCCCGCACTGACGTACCGTATTTTGACTACAAGGATTTCAAAACCTTGCAGCGCTACGTGAACGCCTATGGCCAAATTGAGAGCCGTAAGAAAACCGGACTTACCGAAAGCCAGCAGCGTCGCCTGAGCATAGCTATCAAGCGCGCCCGTCATATCGCGCTGCTGCCGTTCGTAGCTTCCAACTAGGTAAGAAAATAGCGACGATGGCACTCAACATCACCGATCTCAGGAAAGGCACCATCTTCCAATGGGAAGGGCAGCCGTTTCGCGTGGTTGATTACAGCC
>DATNAB010000124.1:0-2254 GCA_035573115.1 Verrucomicrobiia bacterium | reverse complement strand
GCTCGTTTTAAGCGACGGTAAAACCTTCAAAGGACAGGCGCCGGATTGGCAGGAAAGGCAGTACGTGGGCGAGGTGGTCTTCAACACCGGCATGACCGGCTATGTGGAATCGCTGACCGATCCTTCGTACGCCAACCAGATCCTGGTCTTCACCTATCCGATGATCGGCAATTACGGCGTCCAGCCCGGTGACGCCGAATCGGACCGTATTCAGGTCGCGGGCGTGGTCATGAGCGAGCTGGCGCTCGAAGGCAGTCACGGCAAGTCCAACCTATCGTTCCCGGAGTGGTTGCGCTCGCAAGGTGTGCCGCTGCTGACCGGCGTCGATACCCGCGCGCTCACCAAACACCTCCGCACCAAAGGCACCATGCTTGGCTACATCGGCGACGGCCCGATTAAGGCCAGGGACTTGCATCTGGAACTGAAGCAGGTGACAATTCCGAAGCCTGTCACTTATAACCGCAGAGCGGGCAAGAAGATCATTCTGGTCGACTGCGGCGCCAAAGAGAATATTCTGCGCGAGCTGCTCAAGCTGCCCGTAGAAGTCAAACGCGTGCCGGCCGATTACGACTACACCGAGGAGCACTACGACGGCGTAGTACTGTCGAACGGGCCAGGCGATCCGACCGATTACCAACCGACCATCGCCGTGGCCCGTAAAGCACTTAAAGGCAGCAAGCCGGTATTCGGCATCTGCCTGGGTACCCAGATCATGGCCCTAGCCGCCGGCGCCAAGACCTACAAATTGAAGTTCGGCCACCGCGGCCATAACCAACCCTGTATGGATACTGGCGACGAGCGCTGTTACGTCACCAGCCAGAACCACGGCTACGCCATCGACGAGAAATCGCTGCCGTCCGGCTGGCAGGTGTTGTTCCGAAATTTGAACGATGATTCCGTGGAAGGCATCAAACACCACAGCAAGCCATTCTTCTCCGTACAGTTCCATCCCGAAGCCCGTCCGGGTCCGACCGACACCAACTGGTTGTTCGAAAGGTTTGCTAAGGAGTTATGAGCGCCACTCCGCGAATTCGTATCAAAAAGGCCGTGATCCTTGGTTCCGGTGGCCTTCGGATCGGCCAGGCAGGCGAATTCGATTATTCCGGCTCGCAGGCAATCAAAGCGCTGAAAGAGGAGGGCATCCACACCGTCCTCGTCAACCCGAATATCGCCACCGTGCAGACGGACAGCGGCATGGCCGACCGGGTCTATTTCCAACCGCTCGAAGTCGGGACCGTCACCAAAATCCTCCAGAAAGAGAAGCCGGACGTGGTACTCCTGAGCTTCGGTGGCCAGACGGCGCTCAATCTCGGACTGGAACTGCACGACAAGGGCGTCTTCAAACGGCTCGGCATCCGAGTGCTCGGCACGCCGGTCGACACCATCAAGATCACCGAGGACAGGGAGTTGTTCAAGCAGGCTATGGCGAAGGTCGGGACCAAAACCGCCCGTTCCATCGCTACCTATGACCTGAAAGAAGCGCTAGCTGCAGCCCGGAAGATCGGCTACCCGGTCATGATGCGTTCCGGCTTTAGTCTAGGCGGCCTCGGCTCTGGTCGTGTCGATAACGAAGCGCAGCTGAAGAAGATGGCCGGACAGGCTTTCCAAGCTGTGTCACAGGTGTTGATCGAGGAATTCCTGGTCGGCTGGAAAGAGATCGAATATGAAGTCGTGCGTGATTCCGCCGGCAATACCATCACCGTCTGCAACATGGAGAACTTCGACCCCATGGGCATCCACACCGGTGAAAGCATCGTGGTGGCACCGTCGCAGACATTGACCAACGAGGAATACCACCGGCTGCGCGAAGTCGCCATCCGTACCATCAATCATCTGGGAATCATAGGTGAATGCAATATCCAATACGCACTCGACCCGGCCACAGGCGACTACCGCGTGATAGAAGTGAACGCGCGACTAAGCCGCAGCAGCGCCCTGGCTTCCAAAGCCACCGGCTATCCGCTGGCATTCGTGGCCGCCAAGCTGATGCTCGGTTACCACCTGCATGAGCTGACCAACGCCGTCACTGGCACTACTTCGGCATTCTTTGAACCGGCGCTCGATTATATCGCCGTGAAGATGCCACGCTGGGATCTCAGCAAACTTAAATCCAGCGACCATCATATCGGCTCAGAGATGAAGAGTGTCGGTGAGGTCATGGCCCTCGGCCGCTCGTTCCCGGAAGCTCTGCAGAAAGCCGTTCGCATGCTGAACATCGGCGCCCACGGACTGACCGCTCATCCATTCGAATTTA
>DATNAB010000123.1:0-2467 GCA_035573115.1 Verrucomicrobiia bacterium | reverse complement strand
GATTGGCTGCGACATCACAAGGACCCAGCGGGTCGGGAGGGTCTTTTTCTGGTTCGGAAGGCTTACGCTGCCCTTGACCTTGAATAATCCGATGGAAGGGGTCTTCTGCCAGGAGACAGATACTTTTCTGATCGTCTGCGGCAACACTTCCTTGACGGTCTGCAGTTTGTACTTGTTGTGACCGAAGATGTCCTGCACCTGCACATCAATCGCCGCACGATAGTGCACACTACCGGCGTTCTTGAGACGGAGCGTTGATGTCAGCGGCGGCTTCTGGAAAAAGCCTGACTGCCAGCTCAGCAGAGCGGCCTTCTGAGTGACCGGACCGGCTGCTTGCAGATAGAATATCTCGCCAACCCGCTCATTGAGGACGATGGAGTTCGCTTTGGGCGGCAGCTTAGTCTCGGCGAAGGCGGCGGCATAGTAGCCTCCGGGCGGCGTATTGGCTGGCATGGTTATGCTGTAATTGACGGTCGACGACTGGCCCGGCTCGACATGCAGGTTAGCCGTCGAGAACTTAAACCATGACGCCACGTTGGGGGCGCCAGGCAAAGGTGTGGTGAAATCAGGTGTGTAGTCCTCGTTCTTGACGCTGTAGGGTGCGGCATAGACGTGGAACGTATATCCGCCTTGGCCTTGGTTCAGGACCTCAAACGAGCCGTTATAGGTGGTGCCGGGTTGGATGACGCGGTCGAGTGAGGTCGGAGTCAGAGTGAGAACCTGTGGCGCAGCAGCGGCCGGCACGGCCGACAATAAAATACCGCCCATTGTCAGCAAACTGATTGCGATGAGTCGCGACCGATAGAGATAAGCCCACATGGATAATTCAGTTGGTAGTGGCCGTGTAGGTCACGCTGTTGGTATAGGTGCCGGAGGGCTGGGAAGTATTGGCAGCCACCCCGTACCATACCGTCGTCGTATCACTGGAAGCAGTCCCCGAAGTAGTCTTGATAGTGTTGGGTGAGGCGGTGGCGGGTACGGCAGCGAACTTAATGGTGCCGCTGATAGCTGCGCTGCTCTGCCCAGATGTCGGGCCGGCTCCGAAGCCGCCGATACCGTCGACACGGTAACCCCAGGTGTTGACAGCCATGACGGCTGGGGTACCTTGACTGCCTGAAGAGGCAGGGATGGTATTACTGCCAGAAGTAAGCGCCGAAGCAGCGCTGGTCTCGGCCAATTGCAGGGTATAGCCTGAGGAATCATTCGTACTGACCGTGACGGTATCGCTGGCGATGGTTTGAGCACCAGAGCCAGTCGGCGTGACGTTCGCGTTCACCGTCCCGGAGGTGGTGAAGAGGCTGATGACGGGGCTGATGACGGAACTGATGGTAGTCGAAGCGGTCAGCGCCGAGACGGCCACTGTTGTGCCTACAAATGCTAGAACACCGGCAGTCAAGGACAATCCGAGCCGCAGTTCCTTCATGTACCCTCCGTTTTCAAACCTCAATGTTTGATTTATAAGCTTAATCTTATCATGAGGGCAGCCGGCTGGAGCGTATACGATGTCCATAAAACAACGTCAACAGATACGCGTTGGCGTTGGTAGTGACAGCTGTCTAATCGGCGGTGGCGGTGTAAGTCACGCTATTGGTGTAAGTACCGAAGGGTTGTGTAGTGTTGGCAGCAACGCCGTACCAGACGCTGGTAGTGTCATTCGAGGCAACCCCGGAAGTGGTCTTGATAGTGTTGGGTGAGCCTGTGGCAGGCACAGCTGCAAATTTAATGGCCCCGATCGCTGCGCTGCTCTGAGCAGATGTTGGGCCGGCTCCGAAGCCGCCGATACCATCCACCCGATAACCCCAGGTGTTGGCAGTCATAGCCGTCGGACTGGCTTGAGAACCGGAAGAGTGTGGAATGGTGTTGCCGCCGGATACCAGATCGGTGCTGGCACCGGTCTCTGCCAGTGTCAGTGTATAGCCGGAGGGATCGTTGGTACTCACGGTTACGGTATCACTGGCAATGGTCTGGGCGCCGGAACCGGTGGGTGTGACATCCACGTTCACCGTCCCAGAGGTGGTAAAGAGACTGATAACGGCACCGATGTTCGAGCTGACGGTAGTGCTCGCCGTCAACGCCGAAACGGCCGCAGTCATAAGAAGAACGCTGCTGAACACACCGAAGATCAATCGAAGCACTGGCAGTTTTTTCAAAGCCGTTCGTTTGTTGGACATCTTTGTTTTATTACTTCGTACTGACATATATTTTATCACAAGCGCAAGCACGATGGAAGCCTCGTCCTTATATGCTACTATTGGATTGTACGCCCGTATCCGTCAGACATACGGATAGGCTTTAACGGAGGGAAGATGACGGCGCGATTACCTAATATCGGTGGGGATGCCAATGCGTGGGGCACGGTGCTCAATGACTACCTCCAGCAATCGCTTGCCTCTGACGGTACCTTGGTAACCGGTGCCACGAACTCCTACACTGGGGCTGCCAACACCAACCTTGCCAGCGGCAGCAA
>DATNAB010000122.1:0-7442 GCA_035573115.1 Verrucomicrobiia bacterium | reverse complement strand
GCGGCCAATTGGCGATTGGTCTATAACAATGGCTTTATCTAGCAGCTTAATGCCTTCGATGTCATCGTGGCGGCCTGGTACGGTTTGAGCTCGCATCAGGCGAGCGCTTAGTTCTTTGGCCAAAATGTCATTAATCAAGCTGGATTTGCCTGAGCCGCTGACGCCGCTGACTACCACCAGTTTGCCTAAGGGGATGCTGACGTCGACGTTCCGCAGGTTGTTCTCACGGGCGCCCTTGATGAGCAGTTCCTTGCCGTTGCCGGCGCGCCGCTTCTTGGGAACGGCTATCTTCTTTTTGCCAGACAGATAATCGGCGGTGACGCTATCGGGCTGCTTGGCGACCGTATCCGGCGCGCCGGCCGCCACCACCTTGCCACCGTGCAGACCGGCGCCCGGTCCGATATCGAGCAGATAGTCGGCGGTGCGGATGGTCTCCTCGTCGTGCTCTACCACGATGACAGTATTGCCTAAATCACGCAGATGTTTGAGTGTCCTGATCAGCCGGGCATTGTCGCGCTGGTGCAAGCCGATGCTGGGTTCGTCCAGCACGTACAGCACACCCATCAGACCGGAGCCGATCTGGGTGGCCAGCCGGATGCGCTGGGCCTCACCGCCGCTCAAGGTCGCGGCGCTTCTGAGCAGGTTCAGGTAGTTCAGGCCAACGTCCTGCAGGAACTGCAGCCGGGCGCCGATTTCCTTCAGGATCATCTGGGCAATCTTGGCATCCTTCTCATTCAGCTTCAGGTCATTGAACCAGTTAAGCGCTTCGTCAATCGAGAGCTGGCAGATGTCCATGATCGAATCCTTGCCGATGGTGATGGCCAGAACCTCGGGCTTCAGGCGTAAGCCACCGCAAGCGTGGCAAGGTTTCTCCTGCATGAAGCGCTCAATATCGCGGCGGATGAAGTCACTGTCGGTCTCCTTATGGCGACGCTCCAGGTTCGGCACGACCCCTTCGTAGGTGGTGTCGAACGACCGGCCCAGGCCCAGGCCCACCCGGAACGTCTCCTTGCCGGTGCCGTACATGATCAGATTGAGCTGCTCCGGAGTCAGTTCGCTAGTCGGCACATGCAAGGAAAAGCCGTACTTGTCGGCCACGGCCTGGAGTTTCTTCATATACCAGTTGTCGACGTTGATCCGGTTATAGGGGCGGATGGCACCCTCGGCGATGGTCAGATTGCCGTTCGGGATGACCAGGTCAGGATCAACCTCCAGCCGGCTACCAAGACCAGTACAGACCGGGCAGGCGCCATGCGGCGAATTGAAGCTGAAAGTGCGCGGTTCCAGTTCTGGAATGGTGATCTCAGGGTGTTGCGGACAGGCATACATCAGGCTGTAGGTGGTCGTCTCGTCGCCGTCGGCATCCAGGATGACCAGTTTGCCCTCGGCCACGTCCAGCGCCTGCTCCACCGATTGCACCAGGCGGCTGCGGCTTTCCTCATCGTTTACCAGCCGGTCGACAACCACTTCGATACGGTGCCGATACGCCTTGTCGAGCTGCGGGAACTCGTCGAGCGCATAGACTACGCCGTCGACCCGGACACGGGCAAAGCCGGCCCTCCGGTACTGCTCAGGAATGTGTTCGAAGGCGCCCTTCTTGTCGATAACCACCGGGGCCAACACCATGATGCGCTTGCCCGGTGTAGCGACCACAATCTGGTCGACGATACCGTTGGTAGTCTGGCGTACCACCGGCTGACCATCGATTGGACAGTGCGGCACCCCGACACGTGCGAACAGCAGGCGCAGATAGTCATAGATCTCAGTGACGGTAGCCACGGTCGAGCGCGGATTGCGTGACGTGGATTTCTGATCGATTGAGATGGCCGGGCTGAGCCCATCGATTTGGTCGACATCGGGTTTCTCCATAAGGCCCAGGAACTGTCGGGCATAACTGCTCAGCGACTCCACATAACGACGCTGTCCTTCGGCGTAGATGGTGTCGAATGCAAGGCTTGATTTTCCCGACCCGCTCAGGCCGGTTATCACCACCAGCTTGCCGCGCGGAATGTCGACACTAATGTTTTTAAGATTGTGCTCGCGGGCACCTTTGACGGTTATCTGATCGGCCACTTTTCCCCCTTTGGCATGGCCATCAATTATACAGAGAAAATACGGGATTTTCCAGTCCGTCCGTGGCCGACCGTCCAAAAATTGCTTTATGTATAATTTTAGTATATAATTATAGTTTATGTCTGAGATCCCAGGTGAGAATATCGATACCGCCAGCTACAGAGGTCGGCACCCCGAGAACAGTCCGGCCTGGTCGGCTTGGATCTTCGGGCGTCTCCCGGAAATGCGCATGCTCCGTAACGCCGGATTGAACGCCAGCCGGAAGAACAAATGGCGCAACGTGGTCGAACATTCGATCGTCGTCAACGCCGCCTCTGTGTTCCTGGCCAGAAAACTGGCGGCGGCTGGCGCCGACATCGATCTGGATACCGTTGAGAAAGCCAGCTTGCTCCACGACGCCACCAAGCGCCGGGACAAGGAGAAGAAAATCAGTTATGGCAGCGAAAAGCGAAGCTTCCAATTACGTGACTATCTCGAACAGGCCGGTTATGCCGGCAAAGTGATAGCCGCCGCGGAAGGCACGGGCCGGGTTATCGAGATGTACGGCTCTCGCGACACACAACCTGAGGCCATTGAGAGATTGTCTTGGGAAGAGTTGATAGTTGCGTACGTAGATGCACGGACCCGTAATACCGACCTTGTGAGCCTGGAAGTTGCATTGTACGGCGACGAAAGTCAGGGCATCGAAGGTAATATACAGAAAATTCCGAGCGACGCCGCATTTTACGAAGAGAAATGGTACCCCTATTTCAAATTGGTCGAGGAACGAATATTCGGTGCCGTCGATGATCCGGCCTTCACACCGGAGAGCCTCAACAACGAGGCCGTAATCGCCATGATTCACGCCGATACGCAAGCATAAGTACAATACCCTATTATTGACTCTTTAGCAAAAAGGTGTATAATCCGGCTTGAACGATAACACTTTAAGTGAGGGCGTTAGCGTGTACAGCCTGCTGGTTCTCGGGCTGATTCCGGGAACGAATATTCAAATCGATTTCTGGGCCTGGATAGGCCTAATGATCAGTTTCCTTATTATCCTACGTCTCGGATGGCACCACATCAAGACGGCCGCCACCCGGCACTGGCAAAATTTGTATGATGAAGACGGTTTACACGACCCCTGGCATGCTAGCCGTTTTCATCGCCGTCTTCAGCTGAAGGCACGATAGCCTCCCCATAGAGCTGCAATTCCTCTAAGAGATAGCGTCGCTCGTTGTCTCCGGCGTCGGCTGCCAATTCCTGCAGCCGCGCGAAATACTTCGCCATGCCACTACTTTGCCCACCGTCGATCAGTTGATGACGGCAGAAAGCTTCCCAGGCAGCGCGTTCGTCGGCATCGAGGTTTTTCGGATAGTTGCGGGCCTTATAGAGCGGCAGCAGGCTCTTGAGCCGCTCGTCATGCAAACTGCTGGCGAAACCGGAGAGTTGATCGGGTGCCGCAGTGCGCACTTTGGGCAAGGCCGCGCGGTCACTATCACCGATGAAACCTTCGTATAACCGGCCATCGACGGTCAATTGATTATCAATGAGAGCTGTCTGGGCCCGCTCGCGGGCTGCATCCCGCCGGGCCACGACTTCCTGCATCTTCTCTGCGAGCGCATCCCGGTGTTTGATGAAACTTGCCAAGTGCTTCTCAACGGTCGTGATGTCCAGCTTGATCCTCTCCTGCGAAGCCTTGTCCTTTATGACTCCCAGGGGAGCGATGGCCGGACAGCGGTTGTACTTCAATGTCTTCACCGGTAGCCGTACGGCGTCCGGATCGTCGGTGTATTCCCAGGCTTTCGTGAGCTCCTCGACACTCATGCCGGCGAATGGCGTCGGATCGAAACGCAGGTCATAGACCAATACCTCGTCCCTTGGGCGTTTAGCCAACAGCGTGGCGACGGTGGTATGCATGAACTCGCCGGCATATTTGCCCGAAGTGTAGACGAACGGCTGACCGGCCTCGACCAGGCTGCCAACGTCCTTCTTGCCCCGGTGAGTGAGCAGATAGTCGAAAAGTTCCGGCTGCTTATCCTTGAGGAGTCGGGCAAGATCGATGGTGGCCTGGACGTCGCTGAGAGCATCGTGGGCGTGTCCATGATCGAGTTTGTTCACCGAGGTCAGGAACTCAAGCCGGTTGGTTGGTCGGCCGTCCGGTGCAAACGGCCACTGTATCCCGTCCGGTCGTAGCGCCCGCGTCATCCGCACCAGATCCAACAGATCCCAACGCGACCGGCCGTCTTTCCACTCCCACTCATAGGCATCGTAGAAGTTACGATAAAGCAGGAAACGCATGAACTCGTCATCGAAGCGGATACTGTTATAGCCCACGAAAATGGTGTCGGATTTGACGACTTCTTGGTGGAACAGTTTGAGGAACTCGGCTTCGGTCAGGCCTTCGCTGAGCGTCTTCTGAGGCGTGATGCCGGTGACCAACACGGCGTCCGGACTTGGTAATACGTCCGGTGTCAGCTTGATGAGATGGTTGAACGGTTCCCCAACAGGCTTCAGATCCATGTCGGTACGTTGGCCGGCGAACTGCATGATCCGAGCCGACCGGGGGCCGAAGCCCGACGTCTCTACGTCATAAAAGAAGAAACTGGCAGCCATAGATAGCTATAAGTGTAGCATCCGCCGGGCTGCGTGACCCAGAGTGCCGGGGCCTTGTGTCTTTTGTCTGCCTTGTATCTGTACAGCTGGAAGATCAGTAGTCAAAACCGTCATTCTCGGAGGAACCGATCCGGATGCTCTGGCCCGCTTCGACGCCCCGGCGCCGTAGCTCATGCAGGATACCCATCTTGCCCATGATGTGGCGCAGACGCTGTACTGCTTCGTCGTTGCCGAAGTCGGTGCGGCGCGCGAACTGCTCGATTCGTTGACCGGTAACGACGAAATGTTTGCCTTTACGGACTACCCGCCAGGAGTCCGAGGTGTCGCTCAGCGTCAACACCGGCACAGCCGTGTCGGGCTGTTTGGCGGCCGCCTTGGCGGCCTTTGTGCGGGCTGTTGTCACGGCGTCTTTGAGAGTGAATAACAGCTCTCGCAGGCCCTGCCCCGAGAATGAGGAAACGGCTAGGACGGGCGTGCCCTTCGGTGCAGCCTTCTTGAGCTGAGCTGCCAGATCTGCGACGATCTCCTCGTCCAATCCTTCGACCTTGCTCAGGACGATGATCTGCGGCCGCTTACCCAGCTCGCTCCGATAGGCCTTGAGTTCATCCCGGACAGTGCGGTAGGCGTCGGCCACGTCTTCGGTGTAGGCGTCGATCAGATGGAGGATGACTGCGGTACGCTCGACGTGTCGCAAGAAGTCGTGGCCCAACCCCTTACCGGCACTGGCGCCTTCGATCAAACCTGGAATATCTGCCAAGAGAACACTTGTAGAATCATCGACATCGACGACGCCGAGATTCGGCCTCAGCGTGGTGAAGGGATAATCGGCGATTTCGGGGCGAGCATTACTCACCTTGCTGAGCAAGGTAGACTTGCCGGCATTCGGCAAGCCGACCAGACCGACATCGGCGATCATCTTCAATTCCAACCGAAGCTCGGCCTGATCGCCCGGTTCGCCTTTCTCAGCGAAAGCCGGCGTCTGTCGGCGTGAGGAAGTGAAGTGAGCATTGCCAAAACCACCCCGCCCGCCTTGTGCGACCACGGCTTTCTGGCCGTCTTCAGTCAGATCGGCCATGACGTTCCCATCGGTGTCGCTGGCGATGGTTCCCACCGGTACGGCCAACAGAAGGTCCTTGCCGTTCTTGCCATGTCGGTTGTTACGGTCGCCTGGTTCGCCGGCCTCGGCGCGCATCTCTTTCTGGTGCCGGAAGGCCGCCAAGGTATTCTGGTTGCGGCTGGCTACCAGCACGATGTCGCCGCCATCACCACCATCACCGCCGTTCGGGCCGCCCTTGGCGATGAATTTCTCGCGCCGGAAGCTCAGTTTACCGTCACCACCCTTGCCTGCTACAACCTTAACGACCGCTGTATCAACGAAGTTCATAATTACAGCGTAACACTTAGTGGGTGATGAAGTTCTGGAAGAAGCCCGAGGAGACCGTGCCTGTGCCGACCCGGCCCCAACCAGCGAAACCGTTCATATCGCGGACCGTCACCGAGCCGTCAGGATTAACACCGGTGACGATGGCCACATGGCCTTCCCCGCCGCCCTTCTGGGCGATGGCACCGACTGTTGGTGCGGAGCTGACGTGCCAACCACTCATACGGGCATAATAGGCCCAGGTGCTGGCGTTCCCCCAGTTGCCGGGCACGTTGACCTGAGTCGCGACGTACCAGGTACAGTAACCGTAATCGTAACCGTTGTAGCCGTACATTGGGCCGTTGCCCCAGGGGAAGGCAGCTCCGGCGCCGGCGCCGCTGGCAGCGGTGATAGCGGCGGCCGTGGTGGCGTTCTGCGAGGCATTGGGAATGATAATCTGCTCATTAACCTGCAGACCGGAGATCTCACCGTCGTTATAAGCCAGAATCTGCTCCTTGCTGACGTTGAAGCGGGCTGCCAAGCTGTCTGGTGTATCGCCGGCTTTTACGGTGTAGACGATACCACTGACCGGTGGGATCAACAGTTTGGTGCCAGCCGGTACGGTGTCGCCGTTGATGTTGTTGGACCAGCGGATGCTGTCTGAGGTAATGCCGAACTTGGTAGCCAGGTTAGGAATGGTGTCGCCGTTCTGGAAGGTGTACGTCTGGATATCGGCGCGGGATTTGAGCGCCGTCGCTACCACTTCCGGTTTGGCGGTGACATTGTTGGTCGTCGACGTCATGGCGACGTCTGCGGCCTGGGACTGGGCCTGATTGGTAATAGCTGTCGTTTCTGGCAGATTATTCATCCGGGCGACGGTCAGAGCTATGTCGGCCGAAGATACCTGATCGAGCGGATTGACGGCAGCCGTGCCGGCGGAAGCGAGGGGCGCCGATTGGACGGGGGTACGCGGATTCATGAGCACCACAAGCGCGATAACGGCGAGAATCACCAGATTGACGCCAAGAAGAGCCGTGCGCACCTTCCGGCGACGGCTGGCCTTCCACTGCAGTTTGAGCGGAGTGCGGCGGTGAAGTTTAGCCGACCAGGTGGAACCCGGGGCGTTCAGACGAGTTGCAATAGACGTGCGGGCTGTACTAATACAATCTCTCCAGGCAAGTGCCAATTATTAGCTTGCTAAGGGTAGCGCCAGGCCGGTGACAGATACGGTCCCCTGGACACGCTACCCGCCCATTGTAACAAATCGCACAGCGCGTGCAAGACTTTTATGTTTATCTACCCCTGTTTTAAAAAATTAAACGCTGCATTAATTACCGCATAATTTGTGGCAATACTGCTTGGTCTGGCTTTCGTGATCCTGCAGGTTGCTGGAGAAGTAGGTGTTGCCGTTGTC
>DATNAB010000121.1:0-2057 GCA_035573115.1 Verrucomicrobiia bacterium | reverse complement strand
TTCGTCCTGTTCGTAGCGGCCGCTCAGACGGTACGCCTCGTGTAGCGCTTCGTACACGACCAGCACGTTATGCTTGTTCTCCAGACCGACGGCGCTGTCTTCAAGCACGCGCATGACGCCGCTTTCCGGCAGTTCCTGCAGTGTAATCGGCGTCAAGAGGCTGGCCAGACTCTGGTTCTGCGCCCGCAGCCGCTGGTAGTCGTTCGGTGCGAAGGCCAGGATGATAGGCACGGATTGCGCCTGCACGATTGACAGCAGGATCTGCGTGCCGTCGAACGTGCCTGGCCCGCCACCCAAAAACAGCTGGGCGTCATCAAGGAACAGGATGACGTGACCGGCGTGAGCAGCTTCGTTGGCCAGATTAAGCATCATCTGCTCCAGTTCGCCTGGCCCACGGGCGTTCGATGTGATATCAGTGGCGTTGAGAGAGATAATCTGATGATACGCCAGTCGCCGCGAAGTGTGGCCTTCGATGAGGCGCTGTGCCAACGCGTAGACGCTGGTACTCTTGCCGATGCCGTCCGGACCGATCAGTACCACAGCGCTGGCTCGGTTATCGAACGCGGTCTCAATAGCCTTGACGCCGTCAGAACCGGTCATCCAGCCGAAATTGGCGCCATGGTCGGTGATGGCGGCGCTGACATTCTGGCCGAAGCGGTTCAAAAGCGGCGTGAAGCCGAACGCCCAGTCGCGGCCGATGCCGCCAAAATTGCGGCGGGCCTTCTGGGCTTCCTCAAGATTGCGGCCGATCCAGCCAGCGATGGCCTCGATGTCGGTCTCCTGGGCTTTCAATTGGACTAGGAGCTGTCGCATCGATTTGGAAGCTAATAGCAGTCCGGCAGTGATAAAGCCGGTGTCTATGACGGGGCTGTTGTACTTCTGCGCCAGATCGGTCGCCAGCTGCAAGGCATATTCCAGCTCGGCCGGATCGGTGCTCATGTTCTGGGCCATCATGGCATCGCTTATTAGGAGATGGTTGACGAAGAAACGGGCCTGCCAGTGATCCTTGATGGCGGCCCACATGCTCTGCGGTTGAAGTGCCACGCCGGGTCGCAGAGACGACAGCACGGCGTATGACAGCCGCCCAGTCAGATCATTACCGGACGGTGGCAGTACAGACAATTGTCGTTTCCACCAGGTTGCCGGGAGGTAGCATGCCAGTGTCGGTGATAACAGCAGGATGGCGAGGCGGCGTTCATGGCCTATGGTCGCCAGCAAGCCGGCGCCGATAAGTAGCAGCGAGCCAACAATCATCAGCACCTTGTAACCGTTGGAACCGATCGCCCGCCCGATACGGGCTTCCTGGGCCCGTGGTGCCGTAAGGTTCAAGGAAACGCTCACAATACCAGCCCCACGATCAGACAACCTGGCACGGCCAGCGGCAACAGCGGCCATACGATGACCTCGGCGATAGTGAGGACGGCCGTGGCTATCAGTACCAAGAGGGCGGCCAGGAGGACGAAGAAACGTACGGTGAAGCCGATGGCACGACTGACCATGTTGTCGCCCCAGGCCTTGACCTTGGCATCCAGGCTGGCCCCTGGGTAGGTAATGATACGCCGCCATGGCTGCGCCAGGGTACGTAGTAACTGCGTTACTGAGAAGCCGGTTAAGACACCTTTCAGGCGCGGACCCAGACTTCCGAACACCTGCTTCCAGCCCGGACCGTACCACCAGGAGAGGAACGAAAGCACAAGCATAACGATAATTGTAACACCTCTGCCCTGAATAACGGATACGATAACGGATATGGCGGAGAGGACAGGATTCGAACCTGCGAGAGACTTGCGCCTCAACACACTTTCCAGGCGTGCGCCTTAAACCAACTCGGCCACCTCTCCGTGAGGCTATAGTATAGCAAAAAACACCTTGCGAAGAATGCAAACAGAGGTTTACACTAGTGTACTAGAATGGCCTTGATTGAGTTAGAAGACGTCAGCAAGCTGTACGGCTTCGGCGATGCCACTACCCTGGCACTCGACGAAGTCAATCTCTCTATTGATAAGGGAGAGTTCGTGGCCGTGATGGGTCCGAGCGGCTGCGGCAAGAGTACGCTG
>DATNAB010000120.1:0-3459 GCA_035573115.1 Verrucomicrobiia bacterium | reverse complement strand
GTCTTGTGGCCGTCGACCGTCTCGCGGCCATACTTCTTGACCACCATCGTCACGGCCTTGTCTTTGTCGGTTGAGAACAGGTATTGTTGGTTAACCCTGCCGAAGGCACGGGCTTCATCCATCACTTGGTCATGTGTCGGCGAACTGGGGCCATTACTGGAGTCCGAGGAACCAGCGGTCAGGCTGTCATAAAAGGTGTGGTCGACGACGATCCACTCATTGTCCAACTTCGCCAGATAGGGGTCGAGGTCCGGTTCGCCGGCCACGGTACCCAGGCCTTTCAACCCGCCGACCTTGAAGTAGAAGTCGGGTGTGGCGCTGTTACTGGTCTTGAAGGTGCGTATGTCGGCATTGATGCGGGTGCCGGCCAGTCCGAGGTCGAACGTCAACTCATCATTGGAGTTATTGCCCTTGTAGCCGATATCACCGTCGGTCGAGAAACCGTCCGTTTTGAACTTGTATGAACCGCTGCCAGTGTAGCCTTTGCTGGCTAGTTTGCTCTGTTTGTCGGCGAAGTCGACCAGTTTGTCATAGCCCTTGCCGGTGTTGCCGAGCGATTGGCTGTAAATGACGGACGGATTCGAATAATACCCGAAATAATAAGCTGACGCCCCGCCGATCAGCAGCACGGCTGCAACGATGGGAATGATTATCTTTTTCGGGAAACGACGATTCGGAGGAGTATCGGAAAAGGCGGGTTTGGTTGGAGGTACATCACTGCCGACCATGACGGTGGGTTGATATGTAGGGGTCGGAGGGGAGCCAGCAGGTGGGCTGGGTGGCGTACCTGGCGTCGGGGCGTTTGAAGCACCGGCAGCACTCGGACCGGTGGACGTTGGCGCTGGTGGAACCGAGTGAGCGTTGGGAGTGGCCGGCGCCGGTGACACGGGTTTGGGACCGGTGGACACCGAAGGTGTGAACGGAGGTGGAGGTACGGGCCGGTCAGCCGGTGGTTCGATCGTTTGCGAAATACCTGGATCCAGTGCGGGAACGTCGGAAACGACCGGCTTGGGAGTAGCGGCAGGCGAAGCCGGTTCCGGCGATGCGGGCGGTTTGGGGGGATCGGCGTCGGGTGTAGAAGATGAAGGCGTCGGTTCCATGATGCAAATGCTTAACTAGCAGCAATTATACATAAGCCTCATGGTTTGCCAAAAAGCAGCTGTAGCAAATCAGCTTTGGTGACGGACTTTGTCGGTAACCGTCTCGCCAAGATAGCGGCCGAGCGGACCGGCAGCCAGACTTCCCCAGGCCAGGCCTTCGAGTCCATAGGCAGTGGCCATCCGGTAGGCCGGATGCCAATCAATCCCGTGTTGACCGAGAGTATGGCTGAGTACCCTGCGCGCAAGTAAGTGATTCTGATCGGCATGCAGGCCGCGGATTACATAATCCGATCGGGCAAAGCCTCTCACGGGCAAACCCTCTTGCCGAGCCTGCATGATGGTGCGAGGCAGATGATAACCTACGGTCAGTAAGACCACATTGTCGACGCCGAATTCTTCAAGCCTGGCATGCACTTCCGCGAGATTGCCTGCCGTACTGCTCGAGTCTTCCTCAAGCCTGATGGCCTCTTCCGGCACCTGGGAGCCGCTGAAGCGTTTGTGGCCACGCATCGAGTCGAGCATGGCTCGAGCTTCGCTAGGGTACTCAGGACCGGCCGTGTGGCCGCCGGAAAAGATGATCACATCGCCGGCGCCACGTTCATACAACAAACCGGCCGCTTCGGCGTTGATCTGAGATTCGATGCTTAATTCAGCAGCTGCCGGATCTTCAGGGACCGGTATCTGCCAGTTTTTGCCGTGCGCCAAGATGGCGGTTCGTTCTGACATGCTGTAATAATAACATATTTAGCAAAAAAGATCAATGGTGGGCGAGGTGGGACTTGAACCCACAAGGTCATAGAACCAACGGATTTTAAGTCCGTCGCGTATACCAGTTCCGCCACTCGCCCTTCAAGCGCTGCCAGGAAGCTATACATGGAGGCACCTACGGGATTTGCACCCGTGTACGCGGTTTTGCAGACCGCTGCGTAACTACTCCGCCAAGGCGCCGTAAGTAGCCAGAATCATTATAGCGCATGGACTTAACAGCGGTCGGCTTTACTCGGTGACGGTAACGTCGCGCCAGAAGGCCACATAATTGCTGAAGTCTTGCTTGACCTTGGTGATGGCCGTAGGCAGTGGTTCGGGGTAGGACCACGCATTGTCCTGGCTCCAGTCATCACCTTCCCCGACATTGAAGTACTGACATTCACCCTTCCAAGGACAGGTGTAAGGAGTGGGGCTGTCCTTCAGGAACTCCTTGTTGACACTGTCCGGCGGGAAATACCAGTTGCGCTCGATGTATATCAGATCTTCCTTTGGGGCTTCGGCGATAACCTTGCCCTTCCATACGGCTTTCATGGAACCTATTGTACCTTACTAGCGTGCGTAGGCATCAGGTTCAGCGTTCGAAGATGGTACGTTCGCTGGTGTCGCTGGTGTTGGCTAGGCTGTCGGTGGATTTCTTACGACTGCGGCGCTTGCGATGGCGTTTCAGTTTGACGCGTTCCACGACCGAACCCACGGCCGCATGACCCATGCCGTTGGCAGCATTATCAGGCTTCTTTTTAGCAGGCTTCTCTTCGGGTTTGGGTGTCGGTGCGCGTTCGGGTTTGGGGGCCACTTTCGGTTTCGACATGGCAGACTTGGCTGCCGGCCGCGACTTAGCCTCGATCTCATACCGGCGGTGGATGTACTCTTCCGCCTCGCTGCGCGAAACGGCAAATTGGCCGCGGGAATGTTCGACGATGGCGGCCGTCTGATCGAACTCCTGGTCCGGAAGGTCGAGCGTCGTGGCTGAGAAAGCCTGGGCCTTCTCGCCATCGATGGTCATATTAATGACGAAATTACGGTTGTTCATGTGCACCAGGTCGTATTCTTCGAACTTCGGTTCGAAATAACGTTGCATGCTTCGGGCATCATCTGCCCCCATGCGGAAGGCGACCATCGAGCCGACGTTACCGAAGACCGCGTCCTTCACGTCCTGGGACATCTGAGCGATGTACTGGTTGGCGACAGTCAGGTTCAGGGCGTACTTACGGGCTTCACTGAGGATTGTTGCGAAGCTGTCGGTGGCGAAGTTCTGGAATTCGTCGACATACAGATAGAACGGTACCCGTTCGCCTGCCGGGATATCGGCCCGGCTCATGCTGGCCAGCTGGATCTTGGTGACGAGCAACGCACCGAGCAACGCGGCGTTATCCTCGCCGACCAGGCCGCGGCTCAGGTTCACGATCAGGATCTTGCGATCGTCCATGATCTGGCGGATGTTGAAGCTATTGCGGGGCTGACCGATGATGTTGCGTACCAGCGGATTAGCCGTGAAAGCGCCGACCTTGTTTAATACAGGCGCCACAGCCTCGGAGGCGAACTTATCGTTCCAGGTAGCGAATTCGACCTCCCAGAAGTTGCGGACCACCGG
>DATNAB010000119.1:0-3801 GCA_035573115.1 Verrucomicrobiia bacterium | reverse complement strand
TGGACATGAATCTGCAGGGCAAGGCCGAGCAGCTGGTCGCCTCCAACCTGCGCAACGCCCAGCGCTACGGTGCCGATGAGGAGGCCATGGTGGGCGAAGACGTTCAGACAGGTCAAATAGTGTCCCTTGTGGGCGGGACGGATTTCACAAATCCGGACCACGGCCAGAACAATTACGCCGCAGGCATCCTGATACCGCCGGGTTCCAGTTTCAAGCCATACGATTACACCACGCTCATCAACAACAATAATAATGTCGGTGCCGGCTCCGTACTTTACGACACGCAAGGAGCGTTACCAGGCTATCCCTGCACCAATAAGGCGTTGCCCAAGAACGGCGGCAACTGTCTGGAAGATTACGACTTCATATATCCTGGGCCGCTGACACTGCGCTACGCTCTTGGCGGCTCCCGTAACGTACCGGCGGTGAAAGCCATGCTGGAGTCCGTGCCGAACGACAAAAGCAACGGCCACGTCAACTCCGTCAACAAGGTCATCAGCACGGCCGCGGCCATGATGGACAACTCCTACTACCAGTCCAAGAAAATCAATCCCTACAACTGTTATTCAGACGAGAAACTGACCAAAACGACACAATGTTACGGTGCGTCGGCCATCGGTGATGGTGCTTTCCTGCACCTGGACGATCATGTAAACGGTCTGTCGACGCTCGGCCGCATGGGCAAAGCCATCCCTCGTACCTACATTCTGAAGATCACCGACGCTAACCAGAAGACGCTCTATCAGTGGAAACAACCCAAGGGCAACCAGGTCGTGAAGCCGGATGCCGCCTACATCGTCAACAATATGGCTTCCGACCCGAACGCCAGCTATCTGCCCGGCAGCTGTAGTGCCACCACCTGTACGCCACTCAGCCGAGGTGGCTACAAGTTCCAACGCTATAACGGCTGGAACTTGGGCGTCAAAACCGGTACCACCAACGACGGTTATGACGGCCTTATGACCAGCTGGTCCACCCGTTATGCCATGGTCAGCTGGGTCGGCAACCACACCAGGCGCGTCAACCTCAACACCACGATGGAAAGCCTGACCGAACCGATGACACGACCATGGATGGAATATGCGCTCGACCAGTTGCATACCAAACCGGTGAACTGGACAGCCCCGACCGGCATTAAGACCCTGCCGGCCTATGTGGTGCGCAACCACATCCACTTCGGCGATGTCGAGCCCAGCCCATCCACCGACCTCTTCCCCTCCTGGTACGTCGGCGGCAGTAGCAAGAACGGCAAGAGCACTTCCCAGACCCTCGATCGGGTCTCGAACAAACTGGCCACCTCCTGTACCCCGGCCGCAGCCAAGGAAGTCGTAGGGAACGCCAACGTAGCTTCCTGGAATATCGATATCTGGAACGGCGGCAGCCCGTCCGTGGGTAGCAGCACAAGTGGCACCAGCAACAACAGTTCTGCCACCGACGACGTGCATAACTGTAATGACAGTCCGCCAACAGTCACATTGACCGCTCCCGGCACTTGCACCGTGAACTGCACCATCACCGTCACCGTCACACAGGGCACGCATGCACTGACCGATCCACAGTACCCCTATAAAGGCCGGCTGGTCGTCACATTGGGCGGACAGACCATCTTCTCGACGAACGTGAGTGACTCACCGAGCACGGTCTCCTTCAACTACGCACCTACTTCGACGGGCAGTGGAACGCTCACGGCGACGGTCACCGACAGCGTACTCTACACCGGTACCCAGAGCGTCGGCATGGCCTACGCCCAGCAACCAGCGCCAACCACTCCCGACCAGACCAACAGTGGCCAGTGAAGGAATGTTCGCCGCCTTCCAAGGAACAGGCGTTAACGATTTAGTCTTTTTCGAGAAACTGGTTGAGCGCGGTGCGTACGTCACCGACGCCGGATAGTCCAGCCGGCTGACGATCACTTCTGACGGCGGGGCCGATGGCACCGTCGAAGCCGAGCTTCTTGGCTTCCTTCAGACGTTTCTCGGCATAAGCTACACGCCGCACCTCGCCGGACAGGCCCACCTCACCAAAAACGACAGCGTTGCTTTTCAACTGCAGGCCTTTGGCCGCCGAGCCGATCGCCAGGCAGATCGCCAGATCGGCTCCCGGTTCGGTGATGCGGATACCGCCGACGATATTGATATAAATGTCCTGTTCGCTTAACTTCAGCTTGGTACGTCTCTCCAGCATCGCTACCAGCAGATTGAGCCGGTTCAGATCGAAACCGCTAGCTGCCCGTTTCGGATAACCGAAAGCCGTCTTATTGACCAACGCCTGGACTTCCACCAACAATGGCCGGGTCCCTTCAAGTGTTGCCAGCACCACTGAGCCGTCGCTGATCTGCCGTTCACTCAGGAGCGCCGCCGAAGGGTTCTCAACCGGCTTCAGCCCTTGTTCCGCCATCTCGAAGATACCGGCTTCAGTGGTCGATCCAAAGCGGTTCTTGATGGCCCGAAGCACCTTGAAGCCGCCGTAACGGTCGCCTTCTAGCTGCAATACTACGTCTACGGCGTGCTCGAGCACTTTGGGCCCGGCGATCGAACCCTCTTTCGTGACATGCCCGACCAGCATAAGAGCCGTGTTACTCTGTTTGGCCGCCATAGTTAACAGCTGCGTGGCGTTGGTGATCTGCGATACGCTGCCGGCGGCTGAAGCGATGGCGCTACAGGCGACGGTCTGGATGGAATCGATAATAATCAGTTCGTATTGCCCGCCGGCGATGGTGGCCGCAATATCATCAGCCGAAGTGCTCGTCGTGAGCTGCAATTCCGGCCGCTGTACGCCCAGACGCTGCGCCCGCAAGCCAATCTGGTGCACTGACTCTTCGCCGCTGACATAGAGGACCGATGCGTGAGCTGCCACGGCGTATGCCAGCTGGAGCAAGAGCGTGCTCTTGCCGATGCCGGGCTGCCCTGCCAACAGATTGACGCTGCCGGCCACGATGCCGCCACCGAGTACGTCATCGATTTCGGCCATGCCACTTTTGAGACGCGGACGATCGGAAGCTACCGATTCTGTCACTGATTGGGGCTTTAGAGCCTTACCAGCCGCGACGCTGCCGGCGGCCGTAGCCGGTGTCAGCTGCTCCTGTAGCGTGTTCCACTCGCCACACTGTTGGCAGCGACCGCTATAGCTGCTGGTGACGGCGCCGCAGTTGCTACAGACATAACGGGTGGTTTTCTTAGCCATTGTCCCTCCTTGGTGGTGGTACGTCCCAGTGTACCATCCGCCTCTTAAACAATCCTTTAATGCTGGATCGGCGCAGCATCGGTGCTGAGCGCCTTTGTCAGCTGATTTTCTTCCAGAGCCACAGAGTTCCGCTGGGCAACAAGCCGGTTGTACTGGTCCACCAGGTTCCGGACGGTCTGGACCTCGGCATTGTAGGCATCTATCAAGCCGTTATAGACCGGAACGCCGGCATTATAGCCATCGATGTCGCCGCCATTCTTTTTGGCGATCAGGCTGGCTTGCATATCATTGATCTGGCTCTGCTTGGCACGCAGATCGGCCTCATCAGCATCAACTTGGGTCTTAAGCGCGGCCAGCCGGGCATCATCCTGAGTAACGACGGCTTGGCGCGATGTGAATTCACTCTGATACTGGGCGGCAAAGGCGGCAATCCGTGGGCGATCCGTGAAATATCGTTTGTAATACTGCTCCAACCCCGGTGGCAGCTGGGCGACCTCAGTGCCGAACACCGAGTGCATCTCATTGACCACGTCATGTGGCTCGCTCTTCTTATAGGCAGCAATCGTATCCTTGATACGCTGATCCTGCAGATCGTGGTTGTAGTAATCCAACAGCATA
>DATNAB010000118.1:0-2262 GCA_035573115.1 Verrucomicrobiia bacterium | reverse complement strand
TGGAGCCGGTCCGCAAGCGGCCGGGCATGTACATCGGTGGTACGGGGATCGAAGGTCTGCATCATCTGGTGTGGGAGCTGGTCGACAACGGCATCGACGAGGCCCTGGCCGGTCACGCCACGGCCGTATCGGTAAAGATGTTGGCCGACGGCGGCATCACAGTGATCGACAACGGACGCGGTATTCCCACCGACGTCCATCCGAAGACCAAGAAGAGCACCGTTGAGACCGTGCTGACCGTGCTGCACGCCGGCGGTAAGTTTGGCGAGGGCGGCGGATACAAAGTATCCGGCGGCCTGCACGGCGTCGGTTCCAGCGTGGTGAACGCACTCGCGAAGAAGCTGATTGTAACCGTCTACCGCGAGGGCAAGGTCTTCCGCCAAGAGTATGCCGCCGGCGCGCCGCAGACCGAGCTTGAGGTTGTCGGCAAGACCGATAAAACCGGCACCGAGATCACTTTCTACGCCGACGACAGCATCTTTCAGACCGTCGAGTTTGATTATGAAACTATTCTCAACCGGTTGCGACATGCCGCCTACCTGACCAAGGGTATTCACACATCACTCGAGGAAGAAGCCACCGGAAAACGCTTCGGCTTTTATTTCGAGGGCGGCATCCAAAGTTACGTCAAACATCTGAACGTTGGCAAGGAGACTGTCGACGAAGACATCTTCTACGTCGACAAGACAGTCGGTGACACGCAGGTGGAGGTATCGCTGCAATACACCGATGCTTACAGTGAAACTATCAAGGCCTTCGCCAACAACGTGCTCAACCCCGACGGCGGTACGCATCTGACCGGCTTCCGGGCGGCGCTGACGCGCGTCATTAACGACTACGCACGCAAGAACGGCTTGCTCAAGGAGAAGGAAGAGAACCTGACCGGCGAGGACACCCGCGAAGGCCTGACGTCCATCATCTTGGTCAAGCTGCCCGATCCGCAGTTCGAAGGTCAGACTAAGAACAAGCTGGGTAACCCCGAGGTCCGTGGCTACGTGGAAACGGTCATGAACGAGCAATTTAATTATTATCTTGAGGAACATCCGGCGGTCGCCCGCAAGATCGTCGGCAAGGCGCTGCTGGCTGCCCGTGCCCGCAAAGCTGCCCGTGCTGCCCGCGACAACATCCTGCGCAAAGGCGTGTTGGACGGAGCTTCAATGCCGGGCAAACTGGCTGACTGCTCCAACAAAGACCCCAAGGATTCCGAACTCTATTTGGTGGAGGGTGATTCGGCCGGCGGCTCCGCCAAATCCGGCCGTGATAGCAAGAGCCAGGCCATCCTGCCGCTTCGGGGTAAGGTACTGAACGTCGAGCGCGCCCGTCTAGATAAGATGCTGGCCAATAATGAGATCGTCAGCCTTATCAAGGCTCTGGGCGTCGGTATCGAGGAATCGTTCGATGTGGCTGCGCTCAGATACGACCGCATCATTATCATGACTGATGCCGACGTCGACGGCAGCCACATCAGCACGCTGCTCATGACCTTCTTCTTCCGTTTCATGAAACCGGTCGTTGATGGTGGCCATCTGTATCTTGCCAAGCCGCCACTGTTCGAACTGGTCCGACAGGGCCGCAAGAATCCCGTTTTCATCTACGACGAGGATGAGCTTGAAAAAGCTCTAGACGAGACTATTGCCAAGCGCAAGAAAGAAGGCGCCAAGGTGAATCCTGATGACGATCGCCTCAGGCAGGCCGGCTTCATCGAGCAGAAGCGCTACAAGGGTCTCGGCGAGATGGATGCCGAGCAACTCTTTGAAACCACCATGAATCCCGAAAAACGGGTACTCGTGCAAGTGAGGGTCGAGGATGCCGAGAAGGCTGATGTCATCTTCAGCAAGCTGATGGGCACGGAAGTAGAACTGCGCAAAAGCTTCATTCAGGCCAACGCTAAATTCGTAAAGGACCTGGACATCTAGTCATGGACGACGAGACCGGTAACGAAGAACAGCCCAACAACGATGTTATACCGGAGGAGACTATGGAAGAACGCCGCCAGGGCGTCGAGGAAGCCGCCGACATAACGGATTCCGGGCACTCCCGCCTGTTGGAACGGCGTACCGTCGAAAACGTCATGGAGGACAGCTACCTCCGTTACTCCATGAGCGTCATCATCGACCGCGCGCTGCCCGATGTCCGCGACGGACTGAAGCCGGTGCACCGCCGCATCCTGTATAGCATGAATGAGGACGGCCTGCGCAGCGGCGCCCGACATCGTAAGAGTGCCAACGTCGTCGGTGCCGTGATGGGTAAGTATCACCCGCA
>DATNAB010000117.1:0-2150 GCA_035573115.1 Verrucomicrobiia bacterium | reverse complement strand
TGGTTTGTAAACCAGTTTGAAGGGCGATGGAACTCGCCTCAAGAGTACCGGGCCTTTGTTCCAATTGGACCAGGAGTACCGGTCAACAAGAATCCGGCTAACGGAGCGACTGGAGTGTCGCAAAGCTCAAGTCTCAAATGGGACGGCGGTCCATGGGGCCAGCTTTACGATATTTACCTCGGCACAGGTGCATCCGGTCCGCTGGTTCTGGTCGCTTCCAACGTGGCCACCGGAGCCCCTGATCCTGCCCCTAATCATGTGTTGGGGAGCTATAACATTTCTGGCTTGGCGCCGCAAACCACTTACCGATGGAAGATCGTTTCCAAGACAATGGCCAATCTGACTTCGACCGGGCCAATTTGGAGCTTCACGACTGGCGGAACCGCTCCAACGGTGGGGGCAACGGTAACCTCCGTCAGTCCCACCAGCGGTGCTGCCAATGGTGGCACCCCAGTGACGATAACCGGGACGAATTTCGCTGCCGGCGCGGTGGTGTCATTCGGTTTCGCTACCGCAACTAAGGTCGTTGTCGTAAACAGCACGACCATTACCGCAGTTACGCCACCGCATGTGGGTGGAGCGGCAAATATCACAGTCAGAAATACAGCCGGCAATCAGGGTACGCTGGCTAATGCATTCCTGTACACCTCGACTCCGCCTTCCACTCGGCCACAGTTAAATGTGATAGTTCCGGACTGGGGATCGACTGCCGGTGGAGATTCGGTCACGATCGCAGGAAGCAATCTGAACGGATCGACAGTGACAATTGGTGGAGCGCCAGCGACAATCGTCAGCCGTAGTTCGGTATCAATTACTGCCACTACGCCCGCCGGAACTGCTGGATCGCCAGTCGATGTCGTGGTTAACACCCCGAATGGCTCCGCCACCCTCGCATCCGCCTTTACCTATATGGATCCGCCGGCGCCTCCCAGCGTGAGTGCGATCTCACCTGCAACCGGTTCGATGAATGGTGGAACTCCGATTGTGATCTCGGGTAGCGGCTTCCGCTACGGGGCGGTCGTGAGCTTCGGAGGGCCGCCGGCACCAGTTGGTCAAGGTACGCTCGCTCAGACGATGGCCGTAACGAGTGATCCGGTGGTGTGTGGCTCTACCGTACCTTTGCCATGCATCATTGCCACGACTCCGGCTCACGCCGTTGGCGCGACTGACGTTGTGGTCACGAATATGGATCTCGCGACCGGCGTCATTGATACAGGCAGTGGAAGCAGCACAGTGACGGCGGGTTACAATTTCGTTGTTGCTCCGCTGATCAGAAATGTCACCCCCAGCTCAGGCACGGTTTCGGGCGGAACGACAGTTACTATCACCGGAACAAACTTCGTATCAGGGGCCCAGGTCCTGATAGGGGGTCAACAAGCGGTCGTTCAGAGCTTAACCAGCACCACCATCAGTGCCGTGGTTCCCGCGAATTCGGCGGGTACCTCGCCGCTTACTGTTGTGAACCCCGATGGTCAAAGCAGCAATACTTTGATCTTCACCTATCAGTAAGAGCCTCGAACAATAGGGAAAGGGCAACCGTTTACGGTTGCCCTTTGCTTTTAGTGCTGATGGCTGATTCGTCAATTCATCTGCATCTAGGACTTGTCTGGTAAATGAGCCTGCAGACTGAGCTATCGGGTCGACAGCAATCGAGTAAGTTAAAGTCCCTTCACGCGGTACAGGGCAACGCCATGTGATGGAACCATGGCACTGATGGTGCCCCCCGTTTTCTTCGTCTCACCTGTCCACAGGTCGTGGAGAGAATAGCCGCCCTTGTTTTCGGCGAGGCCCGCTGCAGATGCCGGAACTGAGATTTTTTCTGACTGGCCGCCGGTATTGAATAAACCGACGATCGTGTCTCCGTTAGGCTCGCTCTTGGCGAACACCTGCTGGTTGCCATTGTTGAGCACCCTTTTCGCGGCGATCGAATCCTGGTCGACAGCAAGGACGTCGGTGTTCTTCAGATATTTCTGCAAATCGGTTGGATCAAGGTGAGTAAGGTCGATGCCGAGGATGAGGGGTGACGCTCCCAGTGCCCAGAGGCTGAGCTGAGTCTGGCGTTCAATCGGAGTAAGCCCGTTGTTGTCACCATTTCCTATCTCGAGCGAGTCATAGTCGTTGAAACCGCCCGGTCCGGCATAAGGCTGCCA
>DATNAB010000116.1:0-10019 GCA_035573115.1 Verrucomicrobiia bacterium | reverse complement strand
CACTGGAGTGACATGTCGACCGCGACGCGAAGAATCATCGGTTTAGGCATCGCAGCTCTTATTGTTCTGGCGGCAGTGATATGGCTGCAACAGCTGCTTCACCGAAAAACCGTGACTCTGGAACCAGCAATGGGAATCACTATAACTTTCGGTGTGCCGAACGCGGATACGCCCTCATTCAATAAGGTGCTGGCTAAAACGTCTACTCGATCAACTTTGAAAGTCGAGGAAGGCTTTTATCTTGCCCAGTTTACGCAGGCCGGGCATCAGACCAAGTATACGTACATACACCTGAAAGGTGACCAGACGATCACGAGCCCCTCATTGCCCTACAATTCGAATCGGTTGGCAGACCTGCTTAGAACCCAGGTACCACTCGTTAACGCGCAGTTAAAAAGCAATTCAGCCACCGCCGGTTTCACGCCAGGCTATGAACAGATATATGGTGCAGGCGATTGGTTCGCAGCCACATTAACCTCACAGGGTGGAGCTACCCAGCGAGTGATCCTTCACAAGAAAGATGGTGTTTGGGCGGTTGTGGCCGGCCCAGCCCTTACTTTCTTCATCGGTGACTACCCGTCCATACCGAGTGGTGTCATCCGTGATATCAATTACCACTAGAAAGTGGTATCACATGTGCGCTGCCAGTGAAGTGGCCGACCACCGTGTCGGCGTCGGTTGTAGTGATGAACGTTTGATAGGGTGCTAGGTGTTCGGTTAAGGCACGGCGACGGCGACCATCCAGTTCACTAAAGACATCGTCGAGTAACAGGAGTGGTGTAGTTGCACGGATACCTTCGATGGTCTGGAGCTCGATGATCTTGAGTCCTAGGATGGCGGTGCGGGTCTCTCCCCGTGAGGCTGTTTCCTGGGCTGGGCGGCCATCGAAGTGCATCACAAGATCTTCGCGGTGTGGGCCGTGACCGGTAAAACCACGTTGTTGATCATCCGTCAGGCCGGTTTCAAGTTTCTTTAAAAAGCGGCTTTCATAGCTATCGACAGGCCACTGGTTCGTATAAGCGATGGTGACCTTTGTGTTGGTCGCTGAAAGCTTCTTATACAGTCCGGGTAAGTTGTCGTTGATCCGGCCAGCAAGTTCACTTCGGGCTCGCACCAGTACGCCGCCTAGTTGGCTTAGGCGTAGGTCCCAGGGGAAAAGTTTGGCTGCGGTAGCATTCGACCCTTGTTTAAGTAGGGTATTACGTTGTGTTAATGTACGCCGGTATTGGCGTCGGGCGGCGGCATAACCAGGTGTGGTTTGTTCTAACAGGTCATCCAGATAGTCGCGGCGCCGTTCGGAGCCACCGGCGAATAATTGTAAGTGATTCGGCTCGAATAATACGGCCGGTAAGGTCTGTTGCAGGCTGAGTCGCTTGAGTGATTTACCGTCCAGTTCATATGTCTTTTTTTGTTCGGGTTTAGTGGTGATTTTGATGGTACGCTGGGTGCCAGCATGGTTATGGGCGTCGATGCGGGCCCATGTTTTACCAAACTGGACGAGTTCCGGGTCTTTCACGCGATATGATCGGCCACGAGCTAATACCAACAAGGCTTCTAAAAGGTTGGTTTTACCACTAGCGTTTGGGCCAACAATGATGTTGACACCCGGGTTTAGTTCAAAAGACGCGTCATGATACGAACGAAAGCGTTGGAGTCTCAGATCGGTAATCATGGTGCTTTGGAGCTGGTATCAGCTTTTTAGCGGCATAATAATGTGCCGGTAATCGTCAGCGGCTGGATCGTATAAAAGAGTTGGTTCAAGCTTCCCATTGAAACCGAAGACCACTTCTTCGCCATTCAATGCCTGTAATGCGTCGAGTAGATACCGGGAGTTCAGGGTGATGTTCCCGTCGGCGGTGGCTTTTGCTTCGGCAGTGGCAGTGTTTTCGCCCAGTTGGGAAGCTACCGAACGGATACTAAGTTGCTTACTCGCTTTATTGAGTTCAATGGTGACACTGCCGGCACTTTCACGGGCGAACAAACTGGAAACCTTGGTTACATTAATGAAATCGGCACGTTTGAGGGTTGCCTGTGAAGCGAATGAGTTGGGAATGAGTTTTTTATAATCTGGGTATTTACCGTCTAAGAGTCGTGTCACAAGTTCGATGTCTCCAACCTGAAATAGGACTTGTTGGTCATCATGGGTGATTTTTACTTGATCGTCATTATCTCCCAACACACGCAATAAATCCTGCATGGCTGAGGCTGGGATAAGGAGGCGGACAGTTTCTTTATTTTTACCAAGCTTTTTTTCCGCCAGGCGATAACTATCGGTTGCAGCCATAAATAGAACACCATCAATGGTTTGGAGAAGTATGCCGGTTAGGACGGGTCGTGTTTCATCAGCTGAGGCCGCAAAAACCACTTGCTGAAGCGCTTTTTTGAAATCAACACCCGGAACCGTCCATTTCTTCCCAGAACCGATAGCTGGCATTACTGGAAAATCGTCCGCCATAATACCGTTTACAACTGATTTATACTGCTCGGTTGACACATGGAGTTTGGTTTCTTGAAGATCTAGATCTATAACACCTTCCGGTAGACTACTGACAAAGTCCTGCATTAGCCGGGCTGGAACAGTTATTGAACCTTCTTCACTGACTTTTGCACCGATAAAGTGTGTGATTGCGATATCAAGGTTGGTTGCGGAAAGGCTTAGGCGGTTATTAGTAGTTTTAATGAGTACGTTCGCTAGGATTGGCAGTGTGCCACGACTATTAGCAACCCGAGCTACAGAACCAAGAGCACGGTTTAGGTTTTCTTGCGTGACTTGTAATTTCATATTATTCTCCAATCCCTACCACTAAAATATATAGTATTTAAATTAATCTTTATTGTTATAAGGTTTGTGGAAAATGGGTAAAAACAACACTTAACCGAAGATAATAAGACAGGAATTATAGTGGATATTGTTTGGGAAAACACTCGGAAAATATTGGGAAAAATCACAGGCGCATTAAATGGGTGTGAAAAACTACCAAACAACTCCCAAAGTTTTACACCGGAAATAACCACCATAGACGTAAAACTTCCCCAGGTTTTACGCATATAAATGCTCCCGAATATCGGAAATCGCCATACGTAATGAGGTATCGGTCCGAGCTTCACGCTCAATCTTCTCCACCGAATGAATAGCGGTGGTATGATCTTTACGACCAAGCTCCCGGGCTATCTTTGGGAAGCTCAACTTCAACTCATTCCGAAGGATGTACATAGCGACCTGGCGCGGCACCACAATATCTTTATCGCGCTTCGGACCCAACAAATCCTCAACCGGTATCTGGAAGTGGCGTGCCGTCCGCTCAATGATTTGTTTGGCGCTTAAGTGTTTCGGGCGAGCCTTACTAACACTAAGTAAACTGGAGGCGACGGCTAAATTGGGTTCCAGCCCGCGCATCTCACAATAGGCAAGTAGTTGGTTGAGTGCCCCCTCTAATTCACGAATATTGCTATGAAGATTATTAGCCAAATACTCCACAACCTCAATATCCAGCTCACTGTCATGAAGACTAGCCTTAGTTTGGACGATGGCGCACCGGGTTTCAAAATCAGGAACTTGCATATCAATTCCCATACCGCCAGCAAACCGCGACCGCAAGCGATCCTCTAACGTAGGAATTTCCTTTGGTGGTTTATCAGCACTCAATATGATCTGCTTATTTGCTTGGTGAAGCGCATTGAAAGTATGGAAGAACTCCTCCTGCATCTTCTCTTTACCAGCGATGAATTGGATGTCGTCAACGATAAGCATGTCGGCGGTCCGATAATGCCGCGCGAAAGCCGCGGTTTTGCGAAACCTGAGCGCGTCGACGAATTCCTGCACAAACTGCTCAGTTGATATGTAAAGGACCTTGCCATCAGGATTCTTGGCAGCCAAAGCATTGCCGACAGCCTGGATGAGGTGGGTCTTGCCGATACCGACACCACCATACAGAAACAAGGGGTTGTATTTGGTTCCAGGTTGCTGGGTCACAGCCTGGCAAGCTGCGAATGCCAGCTCATTACTAGCCCCAACCACAAAATTATCAAAAGTATAACGCTCATTCAGACCTTGCCGATAAGAGTGACTCAGACCACTGCCGGCGCTGACAGCCGGTTTGGCCGCGGATGGTTCCGGTCTGGTGGTAGTTACTACCGAGGTCTCGGACAACTGAACCTCACTTCTACCAGTTTGCGGCGCAGCCACTTTGTACTCGATGTTGCTGACGGCGACACCATTCTTATCAAGAGTCTTGGCAATGAGATCGCCGTATTTCTTTTCGAGCTGTTGTTTGATGAAAATGTTGGGTACGCCGACGACCAAGCGGTCATCCTCATGCTTGAGCAAGCTAGTGTTCTTAAACCAGGTGACGAAATTGCCTCGCGACACCGAAAGTTCAATTTCCCCTAAAACCGTCTGCCACAAAACACCAGAAGATTGCATGAAGCCCCCATTACGTACATATAAATATACGAAATCTATCATAAGTTTTCCACAGCCAATCGACAAGCATAGGCAAGAAGCTATAAAAAAGAAACCCCAGAGACGAAATTATACACAGGTCAACTCCGCCTCTGTTAAATTGTGGACAACAATGATGAAGCGGTGGATAAGCGTGCCGGAATTGGCGGGTAAACATTGTCAAAAGCACAAAGCCGATACAGCCCCCAACTGGCCTTTACAAACAGAGGTGGAACAGGTATAGTTTTACAATGCCAAAACGAACGCACCAACCAAAGAAACGATCGCGTGCCCGCGAGCATGGCTTCCTGAAGCGCATGGCCAGCAAGAGCGGCCGGGCGGTCCTGAAGCGTCGCCGCAACAAAGCCCGCGCCAAACTTTCAGCTTAATCAACGATAGGGGACCGACAGTGATCGGACGCACCCACCGATTTCATGGCCAGGGCGGCTTGCGGGCCGTGTACCGACGCGGCAAAACTGCCCGATCGCCACTCATAAGCGTGCGTTATGGAATCCGTGATTCCCGGAAGGCGTACCGTGTGGCGGTGGTGGTCAGCCGCAAGGTTAGTAAGTCGGCGGTCGTGCGCAACCGCATCCGTCGCCGCATCTATGCTATCGTCCGCCAGGTCGGCGGCGATATCGCCCCCGGCACCGATCTGATATTCACCGTGTTCCATGAACAGGTAGCGACGATCCCCAACCCGGAACTCACGAGCCAAATCGTCGGGTTACTCCAAAAGGTCGCCACCCCAACATCTGGCAAGCCCGAGCGGCCCTGATAGATGATATAGTAGAGGAAACTTATGTTCACAACACTCATTGTCCAACCACTGTTCAACTTGTTGGTACTGATTTACGCGCTATTGCCCGGCCATAACTTCGGGTTGGCGCTGATCATCTTTACTGTGATTATCCGTATGCTGCTCTGGCCCCTGGTTAAGAAGCAGTTGCACCAAGCTCGGGCTATGCGCAAACTACAACCCGAGATAAGGAAGGTCAAACAGGCCAGCAAGGGCAATCGTCAGAAAGAATCACAAATGCTCATGGAACTCTACAAAGAGAAGGGCATCAACCCGATCGGAACCCTGCCCACCCTGATCATCCAGATCATCGTGCTGATCGGTCTGTACAGCGGCTTGCGCCGGATCATCAACGATCCGCACAGCCTCGTCACTTTCTCATATCCGGTGATCCAGCACCTGAGCTGGATGCAGCACTTGTCACAAAACATCGGCGCGTTCGATAACACCTTGTTCGGCGTGGTGGATCTGAGCCGCAGCGCCCTCAACAAAGGCGGCGGCATTTACTGGCCGGCCATGCTGATTGTCATCGGCAGCGCCGTAGCCCAGTTCTTCCAGAGCAAACAACTATTGCCAACCGACGAGAACCAGCGCAGCCTACGCACCATCCTCAAACAAGCCGGCTCCGGTAACCAGGCCGATCAGTCTGAGGTCAATGCCGCTGTAGGCCGTAGCACCATGTATTTCCTGCCGGTGATGATCTTCCTGTTCACGGTTAGCATCGCTTCAGCACTCAGTCTGTACTGGTTGGTGAGCGGTCTCGTGGCCTACATCCAGCAGAGCATCATTCTGAACCAGGACGAGGAAGAGATGGAAGATATGGCCGACAAGCCGGGAAAACGTGATGTTTCGAAGATTCCTGAGGCTGAGGTGGTCGCTTCCGATCCAGCAACCTCAACTATCAAGACCAAGAAAACCGCTTCCCGTAAGAAGAAAAGGCGCAAGAAATGAACGATTCACTAGAAGAAGCCATCATCTACGCCAAGAAGTATCTGGAGGATCTTTTGTCGTTCTTCGGCCTGAATACCGAAGTCTATGCGACCAGCGAAGACGAGGTCATCCAACTCAATGTGCCGAGCACGCATATGAACGGCTTTCTGATCGGCCAGCGCGGCGAAAATATGCGCTCGCTGCAATATCTGACTAGCACTGCGCTGAAGAACAATGACTTTTCGAACACCCGTGTCAACGTCGACATTGCCGATTATAAGAAACAGCGCGCCGAGCGCCTGCGCGAGCGGGCCGAGGCATGGGTCAAACAGGTCCGCGACAGCGGCGAACCGATGGATTTGGAGCCGATGAATGCCGCCGACCGGCGGGTCGTGCACAAACTGGCTGCAGAATATGGCCTGAGCAGCGACTCGGACGGTGAGGGCCGCGACCGCCACATCGTGCTCAAACGGGAAGCTGACGACGGCTCCTAGGCGCGGCTGATGACGAGGGTCGCCGATCTACTTAAGCGTGATTCGAATATTTTCGATGCCCTGCGGTTTTTTGCTGCTGCGCTGGTTATCTTTAGCCATTCCTATGCATTAGCCGGCTACCCCGAACCGCAGCTTCAGGGGATTTCACTCGGGGCCCTTGGCGTGCGCATCTTTTTCATATTGAGCGGCGTGCTAATCACCGCCAGCTGGGTCAGCCATCCGCGCTTCACGGCCTATATTGGCAAGCGACTCCTGCGTATCTGGCCGGCGATGGCATTCATCATTGTGCTGATGACTTTCGCCATCGGACCCTTGTTCACTATCTTCCCCCTGCACGCTTATTTCACCAACAATCAGACATATGCCTATCTGAACGGCCTGACGATCTTCGGACTGCATCTCGACCTGCCGGGTGTGTTCACGAGCAATCCGGCGGGGGGCGTCAACGGCAGCCTGTGGACGCTGCCATACGAGTTTGCAGCCTATCTATTGATTGCCTTACTGGGCAAGACCCTATTGCTTAAGCGCAAGCCGGTGATGATTGGCCTATTCGCCGCCTGTGTATTGGTATTCATCGCCACTGACCATGTCGCAGACTGGCTGGTGTTGTTCAATATGAACGTCCACTGGCTGGCCACGTTCTGGGGCTTTTTCCTGGCAGGCGCGTTGTTCTATCTGTATAAGGACCGGATCGTGCTGGCGTGGCAGGGTGCTCTCGTCAGCTTACTTCTGATTGCCGTATCGATACCGACGGAGCATTTCCAAGTACTGTCATTCTTCTCGTTGCCGTACCTGGTGCTTTACGTGGGGTCGCTGACGCGCACCGGCCTCGGCCGCTTAAGCAAGTACGGCGATTTCTCCTACGGCATGTACATCTTCGCTTGGCCGGTGCAGCAAGCCATCGTGGATCTGCATCACCAGCACATCGGGCACCACCGACTGTTCGTCTATTCGTTCACTGTGACACTGGCGGCGGCCATACTTTCCTGGCATCTCATAGAGAAACGAGCGTTGAAGCTTAAGAAATACTTCAGCGTGGAGAAATATCCGCTACTGCGCGACGCCTGGTAATCACTCGCCAAGCACGTGCCGATAAACACCTACAGTCTGCTCGGCCGTTTCCTGCCACGAGTATTTCCCGGTTTGCTCGTGGCCCTTTTTGATAAGACTGGCGCGAAGCTTCTTATCGGTCATGACTTCTTGAATAGCATCGGCCATCGACTGCGTGTTGTAGGGATCGAAGTAATGTGCGGCATCACCATAGACTTCCGGCAGGCTGGTAGCACGGCTGGCGATGACGGGCGCGCCGTGCTGCATGGCTTCCAGGCCGGGCAAGCCGAAACCCTCACTGAGCGACGGGAAGACATATGCCTCGCAACGCTCATAAAGCCAACGCAACTGGCCTTCGGTCACGAAACCGGTGAACAGCAGGTTCTTGACACCGTTCACATATGCCTCGTCCTCGATACGCTCGTAGTTGGCATCCTTGCGTCCGGCGAGCACCAGGATGAGCTGGGGGTGCCGGGCGCGCAGCAGCGAAAAGGCTTCGATCAGGCGTTCCAGGTTCTTATGTGGCGTTGGCCGCCCGACATACATCAGGAAGCGCTTGCCGACCAGCTGCGGGAGGGGTTTGGTACGGGCCGTGATGGGATCGGCCGCTTCATGTGTCACGGTGATTTTCTTGGCCTGAACGCCGGTGAAACGTACGACATCGTCGGCTACGAAATCCGACGGCGTGATGAGAGCTTGGGATTTGTGGGCTACCCGCCAGACCACGTATTTATATACCTGTTGTTTGAAGCTGAAGACGGCTGAGTTCTTAGCAGGATTGTTGAAACGCATGGTAGTCAGGTCATGCATGGTCGTGACCACACGGCCGTGATACCAGATCGGCTGTTGGATCATGGCGAAGTGCACAAGGTCGGCACGTAGGCCATCGAGCTGCTTCTTGAAACCGATCTGCTCGCTGAACCCGAACTCCTTGTGCGGGCAGATGTGCTTTGAGAAGTTAGCCCGCACGGGATTCCAGCCGGCAATGTCCTCCGGCTTTAACAACACGATGTATTCATGTTCTCGGTCGATTTGCTGCAGATAGTGGAGCAGGCGCTCCACATAACGACCGGTGCTTGTGCGCAGCGTTCGCGCATCTATGACGATGCGTTTCATGCTCGCTTTCCTCTCAGCTTCCAGCCAAATGCGCGCAGACGCCGAAGAGCACGGGCGTTCGGCGGCAGGTCGTGCACCAACATACCCCAAATGTACTCATCGCTGACGGTGCGCGATTTCTGGATTCTGTGCCGTGCCCGCAACGTCCGCGGCAGGAGCCAGACGCAGAGCGTCTTGCCTTTGATCGCCGACCAGCCGTGCCCACGCAGGACCGCTCGGCCAAAGAAGAAGATCTGGGCCACGGAGTACCGCCAACTGATACGCCAGAGATAACGGCGCGGTACGTTCTTGACTAGCAGCATCGGCAGGTTCTTGAGCGTCTGGTAAGTGGTGAAGCCACGCACCCGGCTGCTGGTGGCGCCGATAGCATGGTGGACCCGCGCGGCCGGCACGTAGGAAACCTTCCAGCCGGCCAGCTGAGCTCGGAAGCTCAAGTCCACATCTTCGTAATACGCAAAGAACTTTTCGTCGAATAGGCCGATTTTCTGCAGCATGCTTACACGATACAGACTGGCACCGCCGCTGGCAGCGAAAATATCCACTTCGTCGTCGTAGGCGTCAATTCCGGATTCGCCCCGGCCGCGCGGATAGGGCAGGCCCCAGACGGTGTAATAGTCACCAGTGCTATCGAGTGCCTGGCCGTCAGCCGTTAGCAGTTTGCAGGCGGCGATGCCGGCGTGGGGGTATTTACCTAGATAAGTCACAAGCTCTCGCAGCCAGTCCTTATCGGCCACCGCGTCGTTATTGAAGGCTGCGACGTAGGTAGCGTCACGTTTGATAGCTCGCTGGAACCCGGTGTTAACGCCGGCGGCGAAGCCGAGGTTCTTCGGCAACTTAATAAGCTCAACTTCGGGATAATTCGTTTCGATCAACGCTACCGAACCGTCGACCGAGCCATTGTCGACCACGATCACGTGTGCCTGCAGCGACTGCGCCCGCAGCGAATCCAGGCAGGCCTTGAGACTGCTCTCACCATTCCAATTGGGCACTATGACACAGGGTTCTGACATCGACTTACCGGCTTTCTTCCTCTATAATATCCTAATCGATGAAGCATCTGGTCACAAAAGAAAACCGGGCACTTTTGAGCGAGCTCGTCCGCACGGATTTCAAGCTTCGCTACCAGGGCTCGGCACTCGGTTATGCGTGGTCGCTTCTCAGGCCGCTTTTGATGTTCGTCATCCTCTAT
>DATNAB010000115.1:0-4915 GCA_035573115.1 Verrucomicrobiia bacterium | reverse complement strand
CTTGATGTCGTCGCGGGTGTCCTTGCCGCTCTTGGGGGCCGTCAGGATGCCAGCGACGTAGCCGGCGGCCGCGGCGATGGTACCGCCGATGGCTATGCGTTTGAGGGTGTTGTCTTTGCGGCTCATGACTTCTTATTCCTCCTTTGCGCCAGTTTGATAACATTGCGGACGAGTTTGAAGAACGCGAGGCGCCCTTGGGTATCACGCAGAACCTCGGCGGCGGATTCCACGGAGTCGACGACCTCTTCAGTCTTGGCGACCACCCGTTTCACGCTCGTCAGGATCTTGAGGGCGATGACCATCGCCGCAATACACAGTATGAAGAACAGGCTGAGCAGCGCTGTGAGAATGATTACGAGAACAGTGTCGGTGGTAGTCATAAAGCTATTATATAACGACTTGCCACCTTAGGCCTACCCCTTCAACTTCTTTTGCAAGAATTCCCGCAGGTGCGGACCGGTGTCCGGGCGTTCCAGCGCGAATTCAAAAACCGTCTTCAGGTACTCGAGCGGGTTGCCCGTGTCGTGATAATCACCATTCTTGATCTCGCAACCGTAGACATGGCGGCCGTCATCCATCATTTGTTGCAACGCCTCCTGAACCATGAACTCACCTTTGGTAGGATCATAGGTCTTGAGGTTGCGCTGTAGATACTCCAGGATTTCAGGTTCAAAGACGTAGCCGCTGACGGAAGCCAGATCTGAGGGTGATTTATCGCGGCTGCCCGGTTTCTCGACGATGGTAGTCATATCGACCAAGCCGGGCTCGATCTCTTTGCCAGCTACGTAGCCATAACGCTTGTAGTCATTCTCGCCGCTGCGCCGCACGCACGTCAGCACCGAACCGCCGTGCTTGGCCTGGACGTCGATCAGCTGTTGGAACCGCGTCGGCGCGGCCTTGACGAAGTCATCGGCGAAAGTATAGACAAACGGTTCGTCGCCGAGCAGATGCGCCGCGTTCAGTATCGGCGTGCCTGTGCCATACGGACCTTTCTGGCGAATGTAAGCGAAGTTGGCAAGATTGGGGATCTTCTGGGTGGCTTCCAGCAATTCCTTCTTGCCACCTTTCTCGAGGTTGTCACGCAGATCGGCGCTAATGTGATCGAAATGATCCTCAATGGTGCGCTTATGATAACCCGTGACAATGACGATGTCGGTGATGCCGGCGGTGACCAATTCCTCGACGATGTGCTGCACGATCGGCTTGTCAATCAGCGGCAACATCTCCTTGGGCATGGCCTTGGTCTGCGGCAGGAAGCGCGTGCCGAAACCAGCGGCGGCGATGACTGCTTTCCTGACGGGCTGTTTGCTCATGAGTTTGATTGTACCACGGTTAGCAAGCTGTGATTCCTTGCATTTATGAAGAAAAGAGTTTATATTGAGCTTAATCATTAGTAACGAGCGAGGAACAATATGTCGACCACTGGAGAAGTTCCCAAACCTAACCCGAATGAAGCCCGTGAAGCACTAGAGCGAGATATTGAGCGCCATGCCGCTATCGCTCGCCAAGCCTATGACACCACCTTGCTGCCGGGCGAATTTATGACTAGTATCGAACATCATCCTGAAGCTCAAGTGGGATGGTACGAAGATGATGATGATCCGCGTCTCTCATATAAAATTGCCGTCGGCACGGCTCCGGGCTGGAGGCACACGACTCTTTTACGGCGCATAGCTATAGAAGGCCGCACTACGCCGCTCGAACAAGAGATAGCCTACCTCATACATGACGATGATCATAATACCGTTCTATTCCGAGGTGGAGATGGAGATATAGAAATCGAGGCGCATAGCGGCGTAATTGTGCCTCCCAATCTTTGCCACTCCGGTATCCCCTCTACCGCCCTAGAGTCGTTCCGAGATACTGGCCCTGAAACATTGGCAGAAATCGAAAGGGTCGTAGGCTTCGTGCATAGAGGTGAGCGGGCGACTCAAGAACACCAGAAACGATTAGCCGCTCTCTCTTACCCTTCTGACATTTAGTGATCAAGCTGTTTCTTGATAAGCTTTTGGGCCATTGACGGGTTAGCCTGGCCTTTCGAGGCCTTCATGACCTGGCCGACCAGGAAGCCGATAGCCTTCAGTTCTCCACTCTTCACATCGGCAGCGGCCTGGGGATTAGCTTTTATAACTTCTTCGACAATTTGGGTAATGGTATCTTCGTCGGAAACCTGCACGTAACCCTTCGCCTCAGCCAGTTCCTCAATGATTTTCGGCACAGCCGCCAGTTTGAAGACATCGCCTAGCAGATCCTTGGCACGCGATGAGCTAAGCTTGCCGTCTTTGACCAATCTATAAATTTGCGGCAGCGTGTCGGCCCATTCATGCCTGGTGAAGTCGCCACCGGTGCGTAAGGGTTCGATGATATTGACGAAAGTGTTGGTAATCCACTTGGCGAAATCCTGGTCGGCCAGATTGGCCTCGATGAACTCTAGGTACTCATATTCTGGTTGGCCGGCCTGCAGATCGATCATCAGCTCAATGGTCTTAGGCTCGACGCCTAAGCCGGCCAGACGCTTCCGCCATTCATCTGGCATTACCGGCATCTCGGCTTTGACCGTCTTTATGTAATCCTTCTCGATGACGATCGGCGGAATGTCCGGATCAGGCATGTAGCGGTAATCCTCGGCATCTTCTTTGCTGCGCTGGCTGAACGTCTTTTGCTTAGCATCGTCCCAGCCGCGAGTCTCCTGGATGACGCGTTGGCCCTTCTCGAGCAGTTCGATCTGGCGCTTTATCTCGTACTCGACGGCCTTCTCGACGGCCCGAAAACTGTTGAGATTCTTGGTCTCGCTGCGCGTGCCCAACACGTCCGTTTTACTGACGCTGACGTTGACGTCGAAGCGCATGTTGCCGTAGTAAAGATCGGCGTCGGACACGCCGGCGTAGCGCATAAGCAGGTACAATTCGCGGGCGTAAACCTTGGCTTCGGCGGCCGAGTGCATATCAGGCTCAGAAACAATTTCAAGAAGCGGCGTGCCAGCCCGATTCAAATCGACCAGGCTGTAATCGGCGCCGGCCGGGTGGGTGCTTTTGCCGGCGTCCTCTTCAAGGTGGGCCCGGGTGATGCCGACCTTGACCGGTGCACCGTCGACGGTCACGCTTACCTCTCCGCCAGCGATAACCGGCTCGTCGTACTGACTGATCTGATAACCTTTGGGTAGGTCGGGATAGAAATAGTGTTTGCGGTCGAACTTACTGAAGTGCTCCGGCTCCGTGCCAAGCGCAAAGGCGGCGCGGGTAGCCAGATGGACGGCTTCTTCGTTAAGCACCGGCAATGCGCCGGGCAGACCGAAGCAGATATGACTGACCAGCGTGTTGGGCGGTGCTTCGCGGGCATCGTTACCGACGGCTGCGAACAGTTTCGTCCTGGTCTTGAGCTGAACATGACACTCGATACCAATGGTAGCCCGGTACTTCTTAAGCGTCTCAGCGCTGATCATTTCTCCAAGGCCCCCAGGTCGCGCAGCGCTTGGCGGAAGCCGGCCAGCGCGTCGATCACGTCCTTCTTCTTCAGCCGGCGGACGTCGATGTCTTCCTGCGTGATGTGCTTGCGTAATTTATGACCCAACCAGACGGCATCGTTGGCACTCAGGTCGTGCTGGGCAGACACCAGTCGCTCACCGGTATTCTTGCCCTTGTAACGGGCGCGTTTAAGCACGTCATGGAGTAGGTCATCGGCCTCGATGATAGCCTGCGGCCAGGTCTTGCGGCTGGCGCAGTGTTTCTGCAACTCCTGCCAACGCGACGTGTAGTGCTCGACTTTCATCTTGCGCTTGCGGCGGAACGGCATGATTCTCATACCAGCAGCTCCTCGGCCCGCTTAGCAAGGCCAAGTAGTTCGCGGTCCTTGCGTTGTGGCGCCATCAGTTGCAAGCCGACCGGCAGGCCTTCCAGCTCTCCAGCCGGCAGACTGATGGCAGGGTTTCCGACCAGGTTTGCTCCGACAGTCAGTACGTCGCTCAGATACATTTGCAATGGGCTATCGGTGTTGGCGCCGATCTTGAAGGCCGTGGTCGGTGCCACCGGCCCGACGAGAAAGTCGACCTGTTTGAAAGCCGCCTCGAACTCGTCGATGAGCTTGGTCCGTACCGTCTGCGCCTGCTTATAATATGCGTCGTAGTAGCCGCTGCTGAGCACATACGTGCCAATCATGATGCGACGCTTGGCTTCCTTGCCGAAACCCCGCCCGCGGGACTCTTTATAGCTGGTATCCAGATCTTTAGCTTTGTCATAACTATATGGGTAGCGCTGGCCGTCGTAGCGGGCCAGGTTACTGCTGACTTCGGCAGGACAAATGATGTAGTAAACCGCCAAAGCCATCGGCAGTGACGGCAGATTCAGCTCGGTGATTTCGGCCCCTGCAGCTTCGAGCTTTTTGACGACGGCGTTGATGGCGCTGATAATCTCCGGATCCATACCTTCGCCCATGTGCTCACGGATAACGCCGATTTTGGCACCCTTCAGCTCGGTCGACAGGTCTGCGTAATCGGGCTGCCTCTCGATCATGGTACCATCCAGCCCGTCCTTGCCGGCCATGATGTCCAGTATCAGTGCAGCATCCTCGACAGAACGCGTCAGTGGACCGATGACGTCCAGGCTACTACCCATGGCAACTACGCCACTGCGCGAGACCAGGCCGTAGGTCGGCTTGTAGCCCACACACCCCGAGAAGCTGGCCGGCTGGCGGATAGAACCGCCGGTATCGGTACCGAGGGCGAACGGAGCCAGTTGCAAAACCACCGCGGCGGCCGAGCCGCCGGAGCTGCCGCCAGGTACACGGGTCGTATCATGCGGGTTTCTCGTGGTGAAGAAGTCACTGTTCTCGGTGCTGCCGCCATGCGCGAAGGCATCCAGGTTGGCCTTGGCCACACATATCGCTCCTTCGGCTTCCAATTTCTCGACAGCCGTGGCCT
>DATNAB010000114.1:0-3931 GCA_035573115.1 Verrucomicrobiia bacterium | reverse complement strand
GCGTAGGTCTCGACATGACTGTCAGGGTTATCGACCTCTTTGCGGTAGCCACCGTACTGACCGCGCACGGCAGTATTCGGATCGGCCGGCAGTAACTCTTCCAAGAAATGCTGTTTAGACAGATGGATGGACTGACTGCTCATGTCCAGCGGCACGTCCATCAGCGTGATGGACAGCAGTTGCATCAGATGACTCTGGATGAAGTCGCGTAGCGCACCAGTCTGCTCATAAAAGGCCGCCCGTCCCTCGATGCCGATGGCCTCGGTAGCCCGGATGTGGATGTGCCGGATATGCTCCGCGTTCCACAGTGGGATGAAGATGGGGTTGTGCAGGCGGAACGCCAGCAGGTTCTGTGCCGTTTCCTTGGCCAGATAATGGTCGATGCGGTAGATCTGACTTTCCTTGAAGTCCTTGGATAGCAGCTTGATGAGCTGCTCGGCGCTGTCCAGACTGTAGCCGAACGGCTTCTCCAGCAGCAGACGGTTGCGGTCCTCGTTCAGGCCGGCTGTGGCCAGGTTCTTGATGATCGGCGGATAAGCGGCGGCGGGTATCGACATATAGAAGAGCCGGTTGCGCTTTGCGCTGCCGTCGAAGCCGTCCAACAATTTTCCAAGTTCCTTAAAGTCAGCCGGGGATTCTGGATCGAGCTGGATAGTGCTGAGCGCTTCCTGCACCCGCTTGAGACCTTCGGGGTCGCAGACATTGTCCTTCTCGAGTACGCATAGTTCGACCGTATTCAGCAGTTCTTCCGAAGTGAGCGGTCGCCGGCTGATGCCGACGATCCTGGTTTCGGGCGGTAGCAGCTGCTGGCGCATCAGATGATACAACGCCGGCAACAGCTTGCGTTTGCTCAGGTTCCCCGTGACCCCGAAGATCACGATGACAGGCGGGGGCAGTTTGATAGGCGTCTCAGACATGTTCACCCACCTGATCACTGTATAGGTACGCTTCAGGCATTTGTTTTAGGATCTGGGCAGGCTGCTCGGCAAACGGCAGATCGCCGGATTGGAGCGCCTCTAGCGCCTGCTTTTTCGGCTTGCCAAAGGCGAAGGCATAGGCGGCGTCCACGTGGCGGAAAGCCGGAAACGTCAGCGTTATGCGCTTGAGCGGAGGGGCTTCATAGCCGGCCACCAGAGCAATTTGTTCGGTGGCTGCAGGCGAACCTGGCAGGATACCGGCCAGATGGCCGTCCGGCCCGATGCCGAGCTGGGCGATAATCAGCTCGTTCGCCTCAAAGGCGTCTTGTATGGTCTCGCCGTAGCGTTTGACCGTTTCTTCAAGGTCGGCGCCGGCCTGCAAAGTTTTCAGGAGTTTTGTCTGCTTACCGTCGAAACCGGCTTCTGTGAGCTGTTGCCAGTTTGATTCCGAATGACCGGGTTCGCCATAGCGCTCGTCAGCCAGTGCAACGGTCAACCGCTTGCTGAGCTTGTCGGAGATATTGTCCATCACCTGCACGCTGGCCGGAATGTTGGAACCGCCACTCACTAGCCATAGCACCTGCTTGCCGTCTGCCAGTTCACGCACCAGTCGTTCGGTCAGGTCAGCCACCCCGTCATCCCAGGCGGCCGTCAGGATGTACTTCATATCACTACTATATCACTTATAGATGATCTGCTGACGTCCCGGACCGACGCCGATCTTGGTCACCGGTACGCCGAGTTCCTTCTCGAACAGATCGATGAAATCGCGGGCAGCCGTCGGCAGGTCGCCGTAGTCGCGCAGAGCACTGATGTCCTCGGTCCAATTGGGGCACTGTTGGTAATTCGCCTGACAGGCTTCCAGCGCCGCTACCGAGGAAGGGGCCGTCGGGCGCTCATTGCCTTTATAGGTGTAACTGATAGCCACTTGCAGATGCTCGCCGTAGCGTGGCACATGGTCGAGCTTAGAGATGGCCAGCTCGTCCACGCCGTTGCCGCGGACAGCGTTACGCAGTTCTACCAGATCAGGATAGCCGATGCGTCGGGGGCGCTTCGTGGTAGCGCCGTATTCGCTGTCGGTTTCGCCGAAGGGTCCACGGACGGCTTCAGCCAGCGTTTCATCGGTGATTTCTGCAACCATCGGTCCGCCGCCGACATGTGACTTCACGGCTTTGGCGACTCCAGTGACCTTGCCCAGATGCTTGGCGGACACGCCCAGCCCGTCCAACAGTCCTGCCACCGTGGTGGACGACGACGTGACAGCCGGGTACATGCCCTGGTTGATATCGAGCCAGTAGCCTTGGGCGCCTTCAGCCAGCACGCGCTCGCCAGCAGCCAGTTTGTCGTTGACGAGGCTGGCGGTATCGGTCATGTATTCACGCAAGGCTTCGGCGGACTTTGCCCAGGCTTCTGCGATGGACTTAATCTCTGCTGGCGATCGGCGCTGTGCCGCCGGCAGCTGCTTGTTCAGTTCTTCCAAACCGTCGCTGGCTTGTTCTATGAGGAGCTTCGGTGTTTCGATGGACTCCAATCGCACTCCATGTCGCAGATATTTATCGGCTGCCACATAGGCGATACCGGACTTAGTGGTGCCCTGTTGCTTGCTGCCGCCTTCGCGCAGTTCGTCGAAGCCGACGTGGTGCGGCATGACGAGCTGGGCGGTGCTGCTAATCTTTAGATTCTTGGCCGATACGTCCAGACCGACTTTTCGGATGGATTCAATCTCGGCGGTCAGCAGTCGCGGGTCGAGATAGACGCCACCGCCGATGATGTTCAGCTTGTCAGGATAGGCGATGCCAGATGGCACCTGGTGCAGCGCCAAAGGCTCCATGCCTTCGGGTACGACCGTATGGCCGGCGTTGGCCCCGCCGTTGCCCCGTGCGATGACGCTGTAGTCACCGGCCACCAGGTCGACGAACCGGCCTTTACCCTCATCACCCCGTTGTAACCCTACGATAACGTCTAACATACCTCAACTAGATTACGGGACTACCCCTCTATACGCAAGCCCAATGGAAGCGACCGTTTGCTTGGAGACCCGAAACACGGCTTCCTCCCGAACGTCGCTTTTCGTTCAAGAAATTAGATTTGGTTCTGGCCCTCGAAGAGCGCGGAGACGGAGCTGCCGCGGGCGACGGCCTCGATGGCGTCGGCCAGGAGCTTGGCTACTGACAGCACTTCCAGTTTGTTGGTGATGCCACCGGTGTCGATCGGCACGGTGTTGGTCACGACCACCCGATCGAAGGGCGAAGCTTCGATACGTTCCAATGACGGTTCCGACAACACGCCATGCGTAGCCAGGCCGTAAATTTTACGAGCTCCTCTTTCCTTGAGGAGCTCGGCCGTGGCGCAGAAGGTGCCGGCGGTATCGATCATGTCGTCAACGACGATACAGTCCTTGCCGTCCACTTCACCGATGAGATGCTTGGCTTCGACGGTGTTGTGCTTGACGGTTGAACGGGTCTTGTGGGTGATGGCCATGCTTGCCCCGAAGGTGCTGCTGTAGCGCTCGGCCATCTTCACACGGCCGGCGTCAGGTGCTACGAAGACGAAATCACCCTTTAGATGAGCCCGGATATATTTCTTGAACAGCGGCATGGCGATGAGGTGGTCGAACGGTCCGTTGAAGAAGCCCTGCGTCTGGCCGGAGTGTAGGTCGATACTCATGATCCGGTCGGCGCCGGCCGTGGTCAGCAGGTCAACAATCAGACGGGCCGCGATAGGTTCACGACCCGCGGCTTTCCGGTCCTGCCGGGCATAGCTGAGGAGTGGGCACACGGCCGTGATGCTCCGGGCTGAGGCCCGCTTGGCGGCGTCGATCATCAACAACTGCTCGAATATGGAAGTATGGATCTTCAAGCCCTGGGCGCCGTGGGTCTGGATGATGAAGACGTCGTAGCCACGCAGTGATTCGTCGAAGCGGACGCTTATCTCGCCGTTGGCGAAGTCGCTGAGCCGTGCTGCGGTCTGTTTGACGCCGAGATGTTCGGCTATTTCGGCCGAGAGTTCAGGGT
>DATNAB010000113.1:0-5452 GCA_035573115.1 Verrucomicrobiia bacterium | reverse complement strand
TGGGTAATGGACCGGACGCGATTCAAACCGCCCAACTCACCGGACTTCTCGTCACGGTAAACGGTAGTCGTCTCGAGGTAGCGCACCGGCAGATCGCGGTAGCTACGTGGCTGTGACGCGTAGATACGCGTATGATGCGGGCAGTTCATCGGTTTCAGCACCAGCTCGTCCTTGGTCTCCTGGCTCTTGACCAGAAAGAGTTCCTCACCGAACTTCGCCCAATGCCCGGACGCCTCGTAGAGATCCTTCTTAGTCATGTGCGGGATCCACACCTTCACGTACCCATGGCGCTGCCTAAGCTCATTCGAGAAGCGCTCCAGCTCTTCCCTGAGCACCGTGCCACGCGGGGTGAACAGTGGCAGCCCCGAGCCCACCATGTCTGAGAAGATGAACAGGTCCAGCTCTCGCCCCAGTTTACGATGGTCGCGTTGCCGGGCTTCTTCCAAACGCTTCAGATATTCTTCCAGTTCCTTCTCACTAGCGAACGCCGCTCCGTACAGCCGCTGCATCTGCGGATTCTTCTCATTCCCGCGCCAGTAAGCGCCGGCCACCCTGAGCAGCTTAAATGCCCCCACCTTACTCGTCGATGCCACATGCGGCCCCCGGCAGAGATCGGTGAAATCACCGTTCTGATAGAACGATACCTGCGACACCTTGGCTTCACCGCCACTGATAGTGCCCAGCTCGGCCTTATCCAGATCCTTGGCAGCCGTGGTACCAGCCCGCTTCAAATCGTTCAGGAGCTCTTCCTTATATTGTTGCTTGGTCTCCTTGGCCCACTGGATGGCCTCCTCGATCGGCTTTTCCGATCGTTCCATCGCCTGATCGGCCTTGATGATCTTATGCATTTCAGCCTCGATCCTGGCGAAATCGTCTTCAGAAATCTTCGTCTCACCCAGGTCGATATCGTAATAAAAGCCGTCCTCGACCGCCGGCCCCACTCCGAACCGGGCCTCCGGCCAGAGATGTTGTACGGCCGCGGCCATGATATGCGCCAATGTGTGGCGCATGGCTGCTAGCTGGTCGCTTGCCTCAGAGTCACTCATATCAGTTTTCAGTATAGCACCACGACCGGTGGGAGCCCTTCCCCTTATATGGTTGTCTGTCTGATGTATAGACAGTGGGCGCACGCATTGGCTAAGTATGTGCCTGGGCAACAAAAAAGGGTTGAATGACCTCGCACATCATTCAACCCTGATTCGACGTTCCGTCGGGACAAAACAGTCTCGGCAAAACTTCACCTGTAATCAGCTACTATAGCAGGGCTAGTACTATAAGGCTAGCCTATTTATGCTGTAATAATCACATGTGCACATGGGGATAACTAATTTCCCCTGACATCATACGTGGCGTCAGCCAGTATCGGCTTGCAAGCCCCCGTTGTTTCCTGTAACGTTATAACCTGTTAGAGCCATGCACATCGGGGCGATTAGCTCATTTGGCTAGAGCGCCGCATTGACGTTGCGGAGGTGAGAGGTTCGAATCCTCTATCGCCCACCAGCACCCCTGTTATGAATGCTCATGGTTAGAGCGAGAGTCTTGACTCGCGATATGTCCCTCTTATATACTGGCTCGATTAAACAAAGGGACTGTGTATTCGTAAATCCAGCGTTTTGGACGCCTTCCAGTTGTTTTATGAGGAGCTCGGCTCCTCAGCCAGCACAAATCGCATCCGCCGGATCCGCCCTAGCACCACCTAACAGGGACAGATCGGGGAAGCAAGCCACCGGAGAGTCAGAAAACTCGCCGGCTTTTTAATTTCAATGCTTGTTTGAATAATAGCGTTATGTCAATATGTTGACATGGTTTGCGTATATTGTGGCAAAGACACGAGGGTAATCAATTCGCGGCCCCAGCGCCGCAACAACCAGGTCTGGCGCCGACGGCACTGCCCGGATTGCGGTGCCGTGTTCAGCACCGTGGAAGCCGTACAACTGGAGCTGGCCTGGCAAGTACGCTCAGGAAGGCATTTACGGCCGTTCTCCCGCGATAAACTGCTGCTGAGCCTATACCGAAGCTGCGGGCACCGTAAAACCGCCTTGACGGACGCTCAGGGGCTCTGCGAGACGGTCATCCGCAAAGTATCATCATATGTGGCGGACGGCGTAATAGACGGGCGGGACATCACCCAAGTTGCTCAGGTGGCGCTTAACCGTTTCGACAAGGCGGCCAGCGTACATTACAGCGCCCATCACCGACAGGCAGCCTAAGATCTCAGGATTTCTTCTGGCGGCGGCGCAACTGGCGCAACCTTGGCAGGCGGCGTTTGGAGGTGGTATGGACTGTTGCGTGCTCGGTGACGTCGAATTTACTGAGGTAGCGCTTGAACATCAGGCGGGTTTGGGAGTTGAAGGCGGCCAACGAGCCGTAGAGGATGCTGGTAACCGGCAGGAAGATCCACTGGGTGATCATGAAGATGGAGTGATGACGCTTGTAACGAGCCGGGCGCGGCGGCAACGTGGTCAGGCAGACATAGACGGTGGCCAGGAGGCCGAGAATGCCGATGCGCTGGACCCGGCTGACAATGAGCGGGAGCTGGTTGGCAGCCAGGTTCTGGGGGTGAACCAGAGGTGGGATGAAGGCCGCGAAGTAAATCAGCAAGGGGCCGATGGCCCAGCCGACATGTCCTTCCAACGTTCTGAGCAGCTTGCCTAGGACGTCGAACTTGGAGGCCTTGTTCTTGTGCCAGAAGCCCTTGTCGGCGATATAGGCGATGTCGGAGGCACCATAGGTCCAGCGGCGCAGCTGGATGAACTGGGCTTTGAGTGTGCGCAAATAGCCGTCGGCCAAGACGGCATCTTGATAGATGGGGATGCTCAACGGATAGACGCGGTAATCACCATCAAAGTGGAAATAGGAGCGCCAGAACTGGTGACCGTCCTCGACGATGGTGCGGACGCTCCAGAAGTCCATGTCGATGAGGGATTGCATGGGCTGGGCATGCGCTGAGAAGTTACGGCTAAGGTGCGGGCGCTGACTGCCAACGATGTAGAACAGGTTGTTACCAGTGGCGACAACGCGCATCAGCGTAGGTGCGTCCCAGATGTTATTGGTGAACATGGCCAGCGGCTGGTAGGAGGCTTTGAGACGGTCAGGAGCCATGCAGTAGACGTAGTTGAGGACTGAGAAATAACTCGGATGAGGACGGTTGTCAGCATCGAGGGTCGTGACGAGGACACGCATCGGATCAATATCCTCCTGGGCCAGATATTTCTTCAAGGCACGGCCGGCGTGGGTGATGTTGGCCCCCTTCCCCACTATTTCCCCGTGCACGCCGGCAGGGTGTTTCACGGCCATGGCGTGTCTGAACTTGCCGCCGTAGAGATCAAGCAGCTCGTGTACGCGAACCTCGGCTTCGAGGCCTGCCCTGCCCTCGTAGGCGATGACGAGGATGATCTTCTTGGGGTCGAAGTCGGAGCTTAGGACGGCCTGGATAGTTGGTTCTAAGATATCGCGACTTTCATTGACGGTGGCGATGATGACGGCATGCAAGAGATCGCTGGGTTTGATGGCGTCATCGCGGGTACGATAGCGCTCAAGATTGCGTAGATGCCATTTGGGGCGTTTGATGGCCTTCCCTACCGGTTGGCCGGCTTCGATATCGGCGTTCAGACCATTCCAATCGAGGCGCATGTGTTGGCGCATCACCCGCCAGCCGGCCAGCGCGCGACTGGTGTAAGCCAGTGAGCGCACGAAAAAGATTAACAGATAGCCGAGGATGAAGAACACGGCAACTGTGACATTGATCAGGCTTAGGATCAGCGGTAGGAACAGCAGCAGCCAGCTGAGAGTGCCGGGCAGGATCTCGAAGAAACGGTAGTGACCATGACGGTCTTTCTCGTAAGGGATCTCAAGGTCGGTCATGGCTAACGCAAGACGAGTAAGGCATTGCTGATGATGACAGTTAAGGCCAGCAGCAGGATACCCAGGCTCAGGATGACGATGGAAAGCTGCCGGTGGATCTTATAGGCCCGGATACTCAGCAAAGTATGGACAGCCAGTACCAGGGCGGCGAACGCGATGAAACTGAGTAAATCGAGGATGCGGCCGGTCCTGAAGGCATTGATACCGAGGCTGGCTCGGTACTGCACGATGTAGCCGGTGCCGTGGCTGGTGCTCAGCCTGAGCAGGATGAAGATGCTGCCGGCGACGGCCAGGAAGGCGTTGACGCTGAGCAGTAGCAGCACCAAATGATCATGGAAATACTTTTTGGTTCCAGCCATACGATTCCCTCCATTGTAACACTTGAGCGAGTACGGCTACACCTACAAATCGGTGCGCACAAGCTGGCCAGTGCGTTTGGCGTTAGCTAGCTGGCGGGTGAAAATCAGACCGGCCGCCCCCAGATAGACGAGATTGAATAAAAAGGCTGCCCAGATACTTAGCCCGTCATAAGACGTATGCACGTACATCGCCCTGAGCCACTCGAAGAAATACGTGGCTGGGAACAGATGGGCGATAGGCTGCAGGAAGCCCGGCAGTACGCTCACGGGGAAGAAGACGGCGCAGAACGGTTCGATGATGAAGATGGTCCCCCAGGTGAAGGCCTGAATTTTGGTGCCATGCTGGAAGACCAGCCCAATCAGCACCAGACCAATCGCCGTCCCGAAAATAACCATATTCAGATAAGCGAACAACACCGGTCCGAGACCGAGACTCAGCACATTGATGTCGAACACCAGTCTCACCAAGACGGTGGCAAACACCAGGATGGAGAAGGATTTCACAGTGGCGGCGATGATGTGCGCGGTCAGGTACTCACGCACCTTGATCGGCGCGATGAACATATTCGATAAGTTATGCGACCAGATGTTCCACATGCTGCTGACTGAGGAACTGTATTGGTTGATGCGCAAGGTTTCCCAGAACACCACCGCTACGACTAAGCTCTGGACCTGCAGACGGTCGCTAAGGTCGCTGCCGCTGCGCTGTAGATAGGTCGCGATGAAACCGAACAGGATGATATTGGCTAGTGTAAAGACAAACACGTCGAACACGACCTCCCAAGAGGCACGCGTGACGTAGACCTCCTGACGGAGTACGGCCTTGATGGGTGTCCACCTCATGCTTCCGGTTCCCCTCGAGCGATCTGTAGGAATAGGTCGTGCAGGTTCGGCAGGTCCTTCGGCGCAGCCTGGCGGACGATCCGGCCGTGCGATAAGAAGATGACGCGGTCACAGATACGTTCGACGTCCTGCATGTTATGACAGGTATATAAGATGGTGATGCGATGGGTCTTCTTGAGATCCTCGATCATGCTCAGGACCCGGTCGACGATGTCCGGATCAAGCGCGGCCGTCGGTTCGTCCATTAAGACCAGCTCCGGATCATTCATGAAAGCCTTAGCCAGGTTGACCCGGGTGCGCTGGCCGGCGGAAATGTCATCGTAGCATTCATTCTTCAAGCTTGAGACACCGAAACGATCAAGCAGTTCGTCGATCTTGGCTTGGGG
>DATNAB010000112.1:0-3738 GCA_035573115.1 Verrucomicrobiia bacterium | reverse complement strand
ATGGGTCCGAGCGGCTGCGGCAAGAGTACGCTCATGAACCTGATAGGTATGCTTGACCGGCCCAGCCACGGTACTTATCGGCTCGACAACAAGATAGTCACGCGTCTGCGTCCTAACCAGGCGGCCAAGATCCGGCGCGATAAGATCGGCTTCATCTTTCAGTTCTTCAACCTGCTGCCCCGTCTGACGGTGCTCGAAAACGTCGCCCTGCCTCTGGCCTACAAGGGTTTGTCGACGACAAGACGGCTGAAATCGGCCAGCCAGATGCTGGAACGCGTCGGTATCCAAAGCCGTGAGTATTTCCTGCCCAGCCAGCTCAGCGGCGGTCAGGCCCAGTGTGCGGCCATCGCCCGCGCCCTAGTTAACAACCCGGCGCTCATCATCGCCGACGAGCCGACCGGCAATCTGGACAGCGCCAGTTCGCGTCTGGTCATGGAATTGTTGGCGGACATTCACAAGATGGGCAATACCGTGCTGTTCGTGACCCATAATCCGGAGCTGACCCGTTATGCCACCCGCGTGGTCTACATGCATGACGGTAGCATCGTTCATGACGAGAAGACGGCACTCGGCCAAGTTGCGCAGACTGCCCGGAAGGTGCTCTACACGCTGCCGACAACCAGTGAGGAGGACGACCTGGCTGGCGTATCCGCGCTCATGAAGGGCCTGCCCGACAAACCGGCCGCACCGAAACCCAAGCGTCGCAAAGCCGTCGCCAAATCCAAACCGACCAGCTTGCGCGCTTCCAAGAAAGGCGGAGGTAAACGTTCATGAAGACGGCCGTCATCGTCAGTCATGTGAAAGCCGGACTGGCCTCGGTCCGTAGCACCAAGCTACGCAGTTTCTGGAGCATGCTCGGCGTGGTCATCGGAGTGAGTTCGGTGGTTACCGTGGTAGCTATCAGCACCGGTATAAAGCAGCAGATTTCCGGCCAGATCCACCACCTCGGCAAAGACATCATCAGCGTGCAGCCGGCCCAACTGCAGCCCAGCGGTTCGGGCAATAACGGCTTAGGAGTGATCTCCGGCCTGTCTACTAGCGGCTCGCTAACAAATAAGGACGTCACCACAGTTAACCAGGTGTCAGGTGTGTCTGCCAGTGCACCGCTGAGCGCGCTGAGTGGTACCATCACTGGCGAGAATGGACGCTACAACGACGGCTTCGTCATCGGTACGACCAGCGACCTGCCCGGTCTGATTAATCAGTCGATCGCGTACGGCAGCTTCCTGAGCAGCGACGATAACGGCACGAACACGGCAGTCCTCGGCCAGCATGCCAGTGACGCCATGTTCAAGGAAGATGTGCCGCTCGGACGCAGCTTCACGTTCCACGGACAGCAGTTTATCGTCCGTGGTATCTTCAACCAGTTCTCAAGCGAACAGTTGACACAAGGCGTCGACTTCAACGACGCTATCTTCATTCCCTACGACGTGGCTCAGAACCTCAGCAACAAGACTGCGCCGACCTATCAGATACTGATACGTCCTGGCGATTCCGGCCAGACCGATGCCGTTGCCAAACGTGTCCAAAGCGCGCTGAGCCGGGTCCATGGTGGCGAAGGCGGCTTCAGTGTCCTATCCGGCAACCAGAATGTCGAGAGCAGCGACAGCATCCTGGCCCTGCTCACTAAGCTCATCGCCGGCGTGGCTGCCATCAGCCTGTTGGTCAGCGGCATCGGCATCATGAACGTCATGTTGGTATCGGTGTCCGAGCGTAAGCACGAGATCGGCATCAGGAAGGCCGTCGGTGCCACCAACCGCCAGATCCTGACCCAGTTCCTGACAGAAGCCAGCATCCTGAGTCTGTGGGGCGGTGTCATCGGTATCATCGCTTCGGTACTGATCGATATCGCCTTGCGTCTGTTCACCGATCTGAGGCCGGTCATCAGCTGGCAGATCGTCGTGCTGGCGACCGCCGTTTCCTTACTGGTCGGCATGATATTCGGCACGGTACCCGCCGTCAAAGCTGCCCGAAAAGACCCTATCGAAGCCCTACGCAGCAACGAGTAGTTCTTAGAACAACGCCCAGATGCCGGCTACGCCGGCGATAGACATGAGTATGGTGACGACCCAGCCGAGCCAAGTGGTCGAACGCTTGTTTGTCCAGTGCCCCATCACCCGGCGGTTGCTGCTGATGATGACGATCAGCGCCAGGATGATCGGCGCTACCAAGCCGTTTAAGAACGCGGAGTAAATCAAGGCTTTGATGGGATCGATACCCAAGAAGTTGATACCCAGGCCGACCAGCATCGAGATGATGATGACGCCGTAAAATGCATGGGCCTGTCGCAACGGACGGTACAGTCCTTCGCGCCAGCTGAAACTTTCGCTCAAAGTATAACTGCTGGAGCCAGCCAATACCGGGATGGCAAGCATACCCGTACCGATGATACCGATAGCGAACAGAAAGTAGGTGGCGTTGCCAGCGAATGGCCTCAGCGCCTCGGCGGCCTGAGCGGCCGACGTGATGTCAGTGACACCGTGTGTAAATAGGATGCCACCACAGGCAGCGATGATAAAGAACATCACGATCTGACTTAAGAACATGCCTGACCAGACATCGATGCGCATGCTCTTGACGTCTTCCTTGGTGGTGGCTGTACGCCGGTCGTGCTGGGTCAGCTTGCCCTGCAGGATCTGTTCCTCGACCTCTTGGGAAGTCTGCCAAAAGAACAGATACGGTGAGATTGTCGTGCCGAGTACTGCACATAACAGGATTAGCTCCTGTTTACCCGGATGGATACGCGGCACGAAGCCGTTCGATAGCACTTCGCCCCAGTTCAGATGAGCCAGGATCGCTGAGAAGACATATGCCAGCAGCACCATAGCAAGCCATTTCAAATAGCGTGCATAGCGGACATACGGCGTAAAGATCTGTAGGAACAGACTGAGCGCCGTGAAGCCGCCGACCAGCCAGCCGAAGCTGAGTCGCGGGTTGAGCAGCTGTGCCGCCTTAGCCATGGCGCCCAGGTCCGCGCCGATGTTCACGGCATTGGCGATGAATAATGCCAAAGCACAGAAATAAAGGACACGGCGGTTGAAATGGACGCGGATATTACCGGCAAGACCACGGCCCGTCACCAGTCCGATGCGGGCGCACATCTCTTGCACGATCACCGCCAGCGGGAATAGCCAGGGTGCCAGCCATAGGAAATGATAGCCGAATTGGGCACCGGTCTGGGAATAGGTCGCAATGCCGGAGGGATCATCATCCGAAGCACCGGTTGTCAGCCCCGGCCCTAGCATGTGCCAGTAGTTCCCTGTCCGCCTCACCAGTTCGTTCGCCGGCAGCTGCGAGGTCAGTTGTCTGGTAGTGACCACCGTCCGGTCCAGCAGTTCAGCCGGTGCTTCCGCCCCTTTGCGAAGGAGTTTTTTTTGGTCGTATTTGTGTTTTTCGGGCATCTTGTTTCAGATTATAGGTTGCGGCCGTAGTAATACCAAAAATGGTTGAGGACCAGTCCGATCAGTAGCAGGAATACTACTACCAGGATGTCGAGGTGATGACGGCGGATCCAACCGTACACCGTCCGGGCTCTGCCTTTCGGCAGCCGTATGTTTTTCTGGTCGATGTTATACAGCGTGACGTACCAGAACATCGGCAGGCTGACAGCGTCGACGGCCAAACAGTATGGGCAGAGAGCACCGATGCGGTAGACGCTTTGGAAGAATAACCAGCCGAGGAACACGAGCGACAGGAATAGACCGGCCTCGATGAGCAGCCAGAACCAACGCTTGAAGA
>DATNAB010000111.1:0-4433 GCA_035573115.1 Verrucomicrobiia bacterium | reverse complement strand
GAGGTTTGGCAAAGCGGTATAGCCCTTGTGCTATACTCCGAATATGAGGACGCCATTCAACTGGCACCAGGAGCACAAAGCCCGTCTATCCAAAGGGGATCGCGCCGCCGACAGGATGCGGAACGGTATGGGCAGTTGGCGATTCGTATTCATCTTTTTGCTGTTCATGGCCGTGTGGGCGGCGCTCAATACCTGGGGTGCAAGCCACCACTGGGACAAGTATCCGTTCATTCTGCTCAACCTGTTCCTGTCCATGCTAGCCGGCCTGCAGGGCGCGATCCTGCTTATCGCCGCCAGGCGGGCGGATGCCGTCAGCGCCGCCATGGCTGAGCATGACTACCGGACGAACGTCGAGGCCAAGAAAGAAGTCGAGGAACTGATGGCCATGCATCACAAGCAATTGCAACGGCTCGAAGAAGTCATCACCCTTCTCAAAGAAAAATCCTGAAATCGTTGTGAGAAACTTAACAGCCGGTTCTCAGCCGGTTGACTTATGATGATGCTGGTGGTTATCAAAGGGAGGTACACCATGACCGATCAACCGACAGTACGGACCAGGGCAGCCGGCAAGCAGCGGGCCTGGTGGCGCACGTACCTGAGCTACTGAGGTTCAGGTACGTGCAGCTGGGTCATGCCGACGAGCGGCCGCCCGCTTCTTATCAACTTCCGTCGGTGACGAGGCGTCCATGCCCCGGGGCCATAGGCTGCCGGAGCTGACGGTGGCGATTTCCATTGCGTAACAGAGGATTTGCGCCTGCAGATACAACCAGAAGAGCAGGCCCAGAGCCAGTGCGAAGTAGCTGTACAGAGCATCGAGATTTTTCAGCTCCCTGGCCAAGATGAAGCCGCCCAGCAGCTGTAATAGGACCAGGCCGATGGCTGCGGCTGCGGCCCCTACCCATATCTGCCCGAACGGTATGTGGCGCGGCAAGCTGAAATTAATCAGAAAATTGAACAGCCAGAACAGTATGAGTACGTTTATGAATAACGACAGAATGCGGAAGCCCAGATCGTGACCGGCGCCAGCGGCCAGCCCGGCCAGGATGGATGCCGCCATGAAGCCCAGTCCCCCCACGATTAGCAGGCACAGGCTCTTAAGCAACGACTTCGGGAAGCCGGCCCGCTCGGCTTCGGGGACGGCCCAGATGTGCTGGACGCCTTTCCGGAAGGCCTCGGCGACACCCCGCGCACCATAAATCGTAAATAAGATACCGACGACCAGCGCCAACCCGTTCCGGTGCAGGGTGTGCACATGATCCGCCAGCTGCGTTCCCAGCAACGGGAAGTAATCGGTGATGCCTTTGATGACCGTGTCCTGTGCCTGCGGGTGACTGCCGAGAAAGCTATTGGCCAGCGTGGTCAGCACCAGCAGGAGGGGAAACAACGACAAGAAACCGTAATACGTAAGCAGCGCCGCCTGGGCGCCGGCGCCGTCCTCACCGTATTTCTTGACGACCGCATAGCTAAAAGCCGTGAAACGGTGGCGCCGCTGGAAAGCATCGATTTTACGGAGAAGGGTGCTCAGACCGGCCATGTGCAAAGTGTAGACCATTCAGCCGTTTTGTGAAAATGTTTACAGCCTCCTGCCAGCCATAAGCTTAATAATGAAAAGTGCTAAAAAGAAAAGGAGGCATAGCAATATGTCGAACGAAGAAATCGAAGCTTTAATGGATCAGCTGGAAAAGTGGGATACTAAGCACGCCAAACAGGACTTTATACACCGTATGGAACGCAAATTACATCGTAAGGAGCGTCACGCCTAGCTGCTAGAAGCGGATCCGGTGTAAAAACCGGTCGAACACATCACGACCGCCTTTCTCCAGGGGAAGGCGGTCTGATAATAATTGGACAATGTCATCCTCTTGCTCGGGCGGATAGTAGATGGTTATGGGGATATCGAACCGCTTAAGCGGCATGAAGACGATGCTTGAGATGCCGCCTTCCGGCAGCACTGAGAAAGATCGGAAAGCGTGATAGCCGAAATGTTTCTGGCCGACACTTAACCCAGTGGCATCGAGCCGATATTCGAGTTGTCGGGGCTGCCGGCCGGCATAGACGCCGAGCAACAGCGCGGCAACCAGTATGACACCGACCGACACCGGGTCCTTGGTCATCAGAAAGACCAACGCCGCCAAGGCGGCAGCCCCGGCACCCAGAGCGGTATACCAGCTGAAGGATTTTGCATGGGCTATGAATTCCGAGGCCGTCCAGGTGATGGCGCGGTCATCGGCCGCCAGCTCATCGGCGGAACCCTCCGGCGAGTCGTCAGGTGTACCCCCACCAGCAGTTTCCGGGCGAAAAAACCCGCCGGCCGGTGTAACGTCGGCAGCGGCCGGAGCCTCGGATGGCGGTACCTGTTCCGACGCAGAAGGCTGCTCAGCCGGCGCTTTAGGCGCGGCGGCCGGTTCTGCAGACGGTTGCTCCTGAGATTTCTTCGATTCGGGTTCCTTTTGATCGACTGTCGGCGTGGGTGTAACGGTCTGGCCAGGCTCCGTACCGCTGGCACCAGTATCTTCCATAAGCGTTATTGTACCCTAGCGCCGCAGGCAACACAAAGAACCCGCTTTGGAGGGAGTGATGAATCCTGTTATAATCACCCCTGTTAATCACTCCGATCCGGTCTGACGGCCGGACAACATGGAAGGGTGTCCGAGTGGTTTAAGGAACTGGTCTTGAAAACCAGCGTGCCGTTCAGCGGTACCGTGGGTTCGAATCCCACCCCTTCCGCCAGCAGATTATCCGGGGTACAATGGTTTGACGTAAAACCCCTGTACTTACGGAGAGGTACCCAAGTGGCTGAAGGGGTCGGTTTGCTAAATCGATAGGGGGGCGTTAGCCCCCGCGAGGGTTCGAATCCCTCCCTCTCCGCCAGATACAACCGCTCACTTCCATGTGGGCGGTTTTACTTTTGAGAATTATCGGGCTTATTCGTAAGATCAAGCAAGTGGAACGCATTGGTGGAAGAAAGGTGACCGTATCTCGGATCGATGTATGTCATGTACGGCCGGAAGCCTCCATATAGCAGAAATGAGAACACGAAAACCGATGCCAGCCCAACCTTAATCGCCGGTGACCAACGGGGCAGACCGGCAAATGCAGCCCGCATGCCGGCCGCCAGTACGGCATACATACAGATGATTACCGGCAACACGTAACGGCCGTGGATGCCGAGCGCGTCGCCGGTACGTACGTAGTCGTGATAATTCTTGGCCCAGAGGAAAAGTAAGTAAACGGCGCTGATAAACAGCAGGCTGAGCAGCTCCGGCTGCGCCCGGAACACTTTCCTGGCGTTCCTGAGGGTCGCGATAAGCATACCGCCCGTCAGAAGTACGACGATGAAGAAATATGCGGAGGAACCGTAAAGATCACCAAGGAACGGCATGGTGGCGCCGAACAGCTCACCGGTAACTAATGTAAGCCAATACGAGGTATAGTGGGTCACGCCGGATGCTCCTTGCAAGGCCTCGAAATGGTGCTGGCGGTTATATTGCTCCACCTGATAGAAATTGCTCCACGCGTAGTAGTGCAGACAGTCCGGCACGTTCAACACCTGGTCGCACTGCGGATAGGGGTTGTGGTATCTGATTATGTTGACTCCGTAGAATCTAACGAACAGAGCGCTGCCAGCGATGAATAGCACTACTAGGGCCAGTCTCAACCACCGGTGGGCCCGGAGAAAGCTTTTCTTAACCTGTTTGAGAAGATTCCTGTGCCGGTGTTGGTAGGCAAGGCTCTTCCAGACCACCACAAGCGCGATTGCCAAAAAGACCGGCAGGAACGCATATTTGATCAAGCTGGAGAACAGACAGGCGCACCCGAGCCAGAGCAATGTGACGCTATCGACCGTGCCGGCGGCCAGCTGCTTACTGAAAGCTACCGTCAGATAGAGACAGCCGCTCACCGCCAGGATGAGCAGGTTATCGTAATTGATTTGCGCCGACAAAACCGTGAACAACGGAGTGAAAGCCAAAGCCAGCACCAGGAGGTTGGCAAGCGGGTTGGACATTCCGAGCAGCCTCAGAAGCTTGCGTATGATGATCAGCGTACCGATAGCTAGGATGACGTTTAGCAAGCGGAGGCACATGACCTGTGTCACCGTAGAATGAGCGAAGAGAGTAATGAGCCGGTAAGGGAAGCTCATCAGGTAGTGATAGAGGGTAGAGGGATTCTGGATAAGAGCACCGTATTTATAGGTGTCGCTCGCCTGGTGCGTAATGATGGGGTTGAGATGGTGACTAAAGAATTGGATAAGCCCGAAGTGGAACCCTTCATCGAAGGCCATGGGGAAACGGCTCGTCAGCGCCAACCAGCTTCCCTCGGCGGTGAACAGTATCAGGGTGACGACGAACGCCCAGCGGGAGCCGAGCATGTTCGTTATTCGTTGGATCTTTATCTTCATGAAGCTTTCTCAATTTTATCAGATAGAACCCCAG
>DATNAB010000110.1:0-2970 GCA_035573115.1 Verrucomicrobiia bacterium | reverse complement strand
ACCCTTGCCGTTGACGAGCTTGATGACCGAATCGACGTCCAGACCTACCGCCTCGTCCATCCAGCCGCAAATCTTACCGGCCCCGGGATTCATCAGCTGGATGATGCGCTGGCTATCGATTAGTATCACGCCATCGTCGATGTTGTCGATGATGACTTTGAATTTCAGCGTGTCGTCGCGCAGGTCAGCTGGCAATGGCGCCTGGCCACTGGCGTTCTTCGCTGGTCGTCGGAATAATTTCATAGCGGTTCTGACTGTACCGGCCCCTACCCTTACTGCTTATCTTTAATAAAGTGTAGCAAAATTTCGCGGCTGCCGCTTAGGCTTTTTGCCCAGCTGGACGGGCTCTAACAGATGTGATACCATAATCCGGCGCTGGAATTGGCCCCTTCGTCTAGTGGTCCAGGATATCTGGTTCTCATCCAGAAGATCGCGGGTTCGAATCCCGCAGGGGTCACCATTATCATACGTATACTTCAGGTAGCTCATTCCAATCGGTCGTATAGCGCGGACTGCGCAGCTGTTGGCGCGGGTGCCAGGCCTGACTGAGATCCTCGGCGGCATAACGGAGCGCACCCCGGCCATAGCGCTCGTTCACAGCGTCCAGGGCGTGGAGACGGGCCCGGGTGGACCGCTGGTGCTCCGGATCGACTTCTCCGAACAAATCGGGCTGCAGACTCTGCTCCGGTACGAGGTCGTATAGGAGGACGTTGGCACGGTGGTAACGGAAGCCTGGACTAAAAGCCTCTTCGGCGGCGGTCACCAGCCCGGCGGTGATACGGCCAGTATCGGCAGTGGGCGCATTGAAGCGGATGACCTGTTGTTGCCGACGGTAGTTAGGCTTATGCCGGTCGGTGCTGAGGCTGAGGCTGGCGCCGAGAGCGGCCAGCCCTTCCCGTCGCAAGTAGAAAGTAGCGCGGGCGGTCAGGCTGGCGATGGCCGCTTCGATGACGTCGAAGCGGTTTGTATCCTCGCCGAACATCCGGCCTTTCATGATGGTCTGCCGGACGCGGCCGAAAGTCTCAAGGGGGTGGCAGACCTGCCCGTTCAGCTCAGCGACGAGCTGGCGGCCGTGTACGCCCATCAGCTGCCCGGCCCGGCGCATCGGCAGTCGGGCGATATCCAGGGCGTTATGCAGACCTTCGGCCTGTAGGCGGGGCTTCAGACGCCCACCGATGCCCCAGATGTCTTTAAGAGGGGTCCGCAGTAGATAGAGCTCGCATTCTTCGCTGGGCAGTCGGGCGAGGTCCAGCACGTCCTCGAGGCGTGCGTTGGTCTTGGCGTGCTCACTGGCCAGCTTGGCCAGGGTCTTGCTGGGGGCGATGCCGATGGCCACCGGGATGCCGACCTCCCGTAACAACCGGTCCCGCACCTGCCTGCCCCAGGCATCGTAATCAGTGATGTCCAGGCGGCTGAGATCCAGGAAGGATTCATCGACCGAGTAGACCTCGGTGCGCGGCGTGACGCGCGTGAGCAGGCGTGTGATGCGTTCGCTGACATCGCCGTAGAGCTCGAAGTTGGCGCTGAAGCGCACCACCCCTTCCCGATTGAAGAGTTGGCGATACTTGAAGGCCGGCGCGCCCATGGGGATGCCTAAAGCCTTGGCCTCTCCGGAGCGGGATACCACGCAGCCGTCGTTACTGCTTAAGACCACCACCGGGCGGCCCTCCAGATCGGGCCGGAACAGCCGTTCACAGCTGACGAAGAAGTTATTGCAATCGATGAGGGCGAAGACAGGCTGTTGCATAAAGGTTACCGGTACTGATGGATGACGGCTGTCACCACGCCCCAGATGCTATCCTCGGGCAGCAGCTGGTGTTGCCGGCACAGTCTCAAAGAGCCGTCTTGCCAGGACACGACCAGATCGCCGCGCCGCGCTGTCGGTAGCCGGTCAACCACGGCTACGTCGCCATCATAGATGCTCTCCGCTGCCGCGTGATGGCCCGACACCCGGAACAGATAGGTGCTCGACGGGTGCTGCACCAGCAACCGGTTCAGATCGAGCGCGAGGCCTGTCCGCCGTCCTCGTTGATCGGCGGCCGGGTTGGGAAAACCGCTGTGGACCGACACGCCGTCGCCGTCGGCCATAATCTCAAGATCGTCTTGCATAGTTCAGTCTCCTTTTTCATGTTTTTACGCCAATATGTATTCGCGACCGCGGAAGACGATGCGGCGCGGATAGCTCTCGAAGCGCACCCCGTTGGAATCATGCTGGAAGCGCACGGAAGTGATTTGTATGTCGTTATCGTTCACCGTAGAAGTTATAGAAGTTTTCATAGCCCAAAGCTCCTTGCTAAAAAAGTAATAAAAAACTAACTGACAGAGGCCAGTAAACGGATTTTTGGAGTTGGAGCTTCCGGGTTTATGAGGTCTTACTACCGTTCAGAGTAAACTTCTTAAGCCGGAGGCTGATCGCTTGGGTTATGAAGAAAAGCAGGGACCGTAGTATGCCTTCTTACCTCTCATTATACATGCCCGTCAACCCGCTTGCATAGTGCCTCCATACGGCTTATGCTTAAGACAATAATTCCAAGCGCGTAACATGAAAAAAGGAACCAAGAAATGACTACTACGGAACGTGACCAAGCGGGTTTCAGCCTGGTCGAGACTCTGCTGGTACTGGTCGTGATAATCGTGATAGGTCTGGCCGGTTGGCTCGTCTATAAACATCAGAAACATGCAGCGAAGGATACGGCCAAGCCGGCGGCCTCGAAGTCGAAGACCGTGGCTAAGTCCGCCAAACCCGCCGATCCCTATGCCGGCTGGAAATCCTTCTGCTCAAGCTATGGCGGCCTGTGTCTGCAGTACCCGGCGGATTGGCAGCTCAAGCAGCAGACTTTTACTGCCAACGAGAGTCCCAGCCCGGAGATAGATACCGTCACCAGTCCAAGCGGTGACATCGTAGTCAGTTATACTCCCAGCAACGGAGTCAGAGGTACGGGCAACCCGATCACCATGAAGGTTGTTGGT
>DATNAB010000109.1:0-5694 GCA_035573115.1 Verrucomicrobiia bacterium | reverse complement strand
TTGAAAACAGTATGTTTCAACGAAGCTTAGCCACTCGCTTATCGCAGCAGATTGTTGAGCGTGTCCACCGTTTGGTCAAGCAGCTTCTGAACCGGCTGACTAACCTGTATTGGCTGTTGGTTATTCAATACGTTGTTGGCTGTCGCTGATTGCGGATTCGACGTTTTGACGGCGCCGCCGCTGGTGGCAACGCTCGGCTGGGGAGTCGAGGTTTTTACCGGGGTCTTGATGTTTGATGCCACAGGGGTAGGAGTAGCGACAGTGGTATTTGGTGCCGGAGTGGCAGTAGGTGCCGCTCCTGATGACGAGGCTGATAATTTGGATTGTTCCGTTGATTTGGCGGAGATGGCGGATTTGGAGGTCTCGCCCGAGGCGGTGGTCTTGGAATCCTGGGCGGTTTGTGGGTGTGCGAGGACGAAGGCAAAACAGAAAAGCATGGTAATGAGGAGCGGTGGGGCTAGCAGGCCGGCGTGTCCGAAGCGGCTTTGAGTGTTTGAGCTGGTGGCGTCAACCGTGTATCGAATGGCGTTCCCCTCTGTTACGTAAAACAGATTTTTGTGAGTATTTCAGAATTATAGCATGCGCTTAAGGCTATTCTGTAAACATTTTCACAGATAATATGTCGGGTTACGATTCTGGTAGCAAAGGGAACGTGGCAGTGAAGCGGGTGCCGTGCTTGGGTGAACTCGCGACGCTTATGCTGCCACGAAACCCAGTCTCTACATGGTGCTTTACGGTACATAACCCGAGACCTAAGCCATATCCATCCGGCCGACCGGTGGTATAGAACGGTTCGAAAAGCCGGGTTACCTGTTCCCTGCTGATGCCGCAACCCCGGTCAGCGACCTCGATGATGAGCTGACGTTTATCGTGGCGCAGGCTCAGTTGAACGATTTTCGCCCTAGTTGGCGGTTGGTCTTCACCCGACCTATCATAAGCATCGACGGCATTACGGATCAGGTTAGCGATGATCTGCTGGAATTTGACCGGATCTCCGTACAATCTAAGGCCGCGTGCGGCAGCGAAACGAAGCTTGACGCCATGCCGCCGAGCTAGCGGATTCATAAGCTGCCGTACCTGTTCCAGCTCCGACTGGATATAGAAGAGCTGGCTACTACTCTCATGTCTGACCTGTTGGCGGGCTGCTTCCACGTAACGCTGCAACAGATAGATGCTATGGCGTACCCGGCGGAGAGGCGGCGACTGTTGGTTGCCGCATTGTTCCAGCCACAGTAGCGCGGCTGTCAACGGATGGCTGATCTCGTGAAGCCAACTGGCACTGAAGCGTCCGATTTCGGCGAACCGCTCCAGTTCCAGAAGATTCTCGGCGCTGAACCCGGGCGTTGGTCCCAAAGGTAGGGCTGCGTCGGCCACCGGTGGTCCGGCCGGCGTCTGCAGATCCAGGAGCGTCCTCATCGTCCTTCCGCCTCCGGCAAAGAGGGCGGCACCAGCCGGTAACCCAGGCCGTGCACGGTCTTGATGACCGGACGAGTGAATGGCCGATCGAGCTTATCCCGCAGATACTTGATGTGTACGTCGACGGTATTGGTCCACGGTTCTTCGCCGTCATGCCAGGCGTGACGGATGAGAGTCGAACGGGTGACTACACTGCCAGCATGTTCCATCAGACACTCAAGCAACGCGAATTCCTTCCGGCGGAGCTTGATGGCGGTACCTTCCCGTGTGACGGTATGGGTCTGGCGATCCAGCAGCAAACCGCCAACCTCCAGCTGTTTGGCAGCTGGCCGGGAAGCAGGCCGTTCGCGCAGCAGGACGCGCAGGCGGGCTTTCAGTTCCCCGAGGCTGAACGGTTTGGTGAGATAATCGTTAGCCCCGGCATCCAGGAGATTGATCTTGGTTAGCACCTGATGTTCGGCTGTTAAAACTAAAATCGGGGCATTTATGCCCCGATCCCGTAATTGCCGGCAAACGAGCGTGCCGGACATGTCCGGCAGATTGAGGTCAAGGATAATAGCGCCGTAGTGTTCGCTGGAAGCATTGAAGAGAGCTTGGGATCCGCTTGCGACGATGTCGACCGCGTAGTCGCTCCGTAGTGCGAGCGCCAACGCCTTGGCAATATTGCTGTCATCATCGACCAAAAGCAGTTTCGGTAATGATTGCATGCTGCCTATTATCCCTCACTCGTATTAAAAAACCCTTAAATATCAGGTTTTCGGGATAATACCATAATATGGTAAAGCTGTCCAGCTTTTTGTTTGATTTGCAAAAAGAGGTTATAGTTAAGAAGTTTTGACAGCAAAACGTTCGGCTACTTCAGGCCAGTTCACCACATGCCACCATGCTTTGATGTAATCGCCTCGGTTATAGGTGTAGTCCAAATAGTAGGCATGTTCCCAAACGTCCAGACCGAGCAGTGGTGCAGGGCCGTCGACGTTCAATGGCGAATCCTGATTGGGTGTAGTGGTTATGGACAGGTCGGGCTGCAGCCAAGCCCAGCCGCTGCCGAATATGCCTAAACTCTTCTCGGTGAACTGATCCATGAAGCCCTGAAAGCTGCCGTACTTATTCTTCAGAGCGTCGGCCAGTTCGCCGGAGGGCTCGCCGCCGCCTTCCGGCGACATCCATTTCCAGAAGTTGGTGTGGTTGTAATGCCCGCCCCCATGGTTACGCACGGCGGTACGTATCTCTTCCGGCACGGCATTAAGGTTGGCGATCAACTCCTCAACGGGCTTATTTTGCAGATCGGGAGCTTTCTCGAGCGCCGCATTCAATTTATCGACATATGTCTGATGGTGCTTGCTGTGATGCAGCTCCATGATATCTTTGCTGATGTATTTGCCGAAGGCGTCGTAGCTGTAATCCAGTTTTGGCAGTGTGAACATGCTGCAGGAATCCCCATTTACGTTACTTAAACTATTATAGCCTGCCCGTAAAAGCGGTCTGTTAGATACCGTACTGCTTCAGGTCAGGCCAGAGGGCTTCTACCTCTTCCCGGCCAATGATGCGGGCGAAGGCTGGCAAGTCTTTGATGATGAAGCGGTGCTCGGGGTCATAACCGAGCATGCCGGTCTGTTGCAGCCGGCCGATGCAGCGGCCGAAAGTCTCGCGGGTCATGTTGATCGAGTGGGCCAGGTCCTCATGCGTGATGAGGGCGTTGATGACGATGCCATCCTCACTCTTGCTGCCGAAACTATTGGCCAGTGACAGCAGGCGGTGGACGCAGCGTTCCCGCGCGTCGGAATACAGTAGGTTATCGATGCGGCCGGTGTAGAGGTGGTAGCGGTCTATCAGCTCATCCAGCAGATCCGTCATAGCTTCCAGGTTCGTGTTCACGAACTGGCGGAACGTATCGCGTGGAACCACCCAAAAGACAGAAGGCGCCAGCGTCTCGTAATACATGCGGCGCGTGCTGCGCCGGAACGGCCAGATGATGGGGAAGAACTCGCCAGGACCGAAGAAGTGATGGACGTGCTCCACGCCTTGTTTTGATAATGAGTAGACCTTAATGAGGCCGCTTTCGATCAGGTAGACGCCGCGTGGGATCTCGCCGGCCCGGATGATGGTCGAATTTTTTGAATACTTAAGCTGCCGCCCGTTGTGAAACAGGTCCTTCAGTTTCTCCGACTTGACTCCGTGATCCATTGCGTTTTGCCCCGCCGATCTTCATAGTTTCAGTATATATGGAATGCAACAAGGCGCCAAATTTACCCACTCTGTCAAGGGCCTTCTCGGTGAGCAACCCGCCGCTCTCTGGCCACTTCACCACCGGACTATAGACCTCCAGGATATCGGCATAGGGGGTCTCGGTCGGTCCCACCAAGATCGAAACCTCGACGACGATGGCGTATCCTTCGGCGTCGAATTGTCGCTTCATCTCATCCGGCAGTTGTGTCGGTTTGCACGTATGGACGCCGTGGGTCAGCCGCCGGAATCCTATGTCTGCTGCGGTGAAGGCCTTGCCTATAGACGCACCATTTTTGACCTCTTTATGCGGTTCAGGAAAAGTGGAAATGCCTGCGGGCTGGAAGCTGACTTGTGATAATTCCAGTACCTGCCCCGTGGCCGAAACCTTGGTTCGGATGACGCGACTCAAACCTTCTTGGTAGAGCACCTCTATGTCGGTCGGTCCGAACTGCCGCTCCAGGATGCTGCTCGAGAGCTGGTCAGACATATTAGAAAAGATGCCTTATGCCGTCGTAGAGAGCGGCCCCGACCGCGACCTCCAGCCCGATGCCTAAAATCCCGACGATAATACCGCCTAATAGGATCAATCCGTCCTCCAGGATCAGAGCCAATGCGATGACCACGACTCCCAGGGAGGGCAGCGTGTCGAGCCAGGAGAAAGGCGGTGCCACGAAGGCCGCCACGGTAAAGCCAAGCACCAGTACGCCGACGACCGACAGTACGGCTTGTCGGGCAAGCAAGCTGCTCCACCGCTGTCGCGATAAGCGTTCGAACCAGACGATGAAGCCGATGAACTTGCTGCCGGCCTTGCCGCTGAGTAGCTTGCCGACGTTCAGACCTTGCCAGCGCCGGGGCAGCCAAATGCTGCGGCGGCCGATGATCAACTCCAGGCAGAGCAGCATGGTAATGATTTCGGTGATATGCGTGATCCCACCGGTCGGCAGCGGAAGAGCGGGCAGAGCCATCAGGATCAACCAGGCGATTGCGAAGGTCTTTTCGCCGAATAGCCGGTTGAGGCCGGCCATGGTCTTGTCGCCGTCACCTTTGAGCCAGTGCTCGAGATCGCGGCTGAAAGGGCGGGACTTGGAGGACCTGCGTTCCATGGTTCCCATAGTAGCTTAGTCGACAGGTAAATAGTAGGTATACTATAGATATGAAAGACAAGCCGGTCAGCTTGCAGGGCACGGTCATCCGCTTCGCGGGTAACGGCCGTAAGCTGGGTTATCCTACTGCCAATTTGGCGATCAAGACCGGCGCCCGCGACGGGGTGTACTTCGGCTTTGCCGATCTGGTGGGCTTCACCGACCATCCCAGCGTCATCTTCGTCGGCATACCTACCACCATGGGTGATCGCCGGCGCCGCGTTGAAGCCCATCTTCTGGACATCCCCGATGAGGACTATTATGACCAGCCGCTCACGCTTCGTTTGGAACATTACCATCGACCCAACCAGACTTTCGATAGTCGTGAAGAACTGATCAATATCATGCAAGCCGATGAGGCCGCCGCCCGGCAATGGTTCGGCCAGCAATCCGGCCGGGAGGCCGGGCCTGCCTGATGACAGGAAATCTGCCGGTGGACGTGCCGATAAACGCCGTGTCCTGGTCGCTCGGCGCCCTAGCGCTCTATATGTTTGCCTTCAAGAGTTGGCGCAGCTACCGGACGACCCGTAATCCCTTGGGTAGGATGTATTGTGTCCTCGGATTGACCTTCGGCACGGCGTTATTCTTCTTCGGTGTGCCTGGTCTGTTCACACGTGACGTATCGGTGCTGAGGATCACCTATTTCCTGGCCGATCTGTTCGTGCAGATCTCGATGCAGGTGCAGTTATGGCTGCTTTGGTTCTTAGGCCTGCAAGGACGGACCCGCCTGGTATACCTATATCTGATCACCGTACCATTCTCGGCCGTGCTGATGACGTTGCAGGCTTTGACGTCCCACGTCGACATCAGTTGGTCGCCCTACCTTATCGTCTACACCGACGGAACGGCGGTCCTGATACTGAAATCCATTATCTATCTGGCTATCGCGCTGCCGATCGGATATTTT
>DATNAB010000108.1:0-3369 GCA_035573115.1 Verrucomicrobiia bacterium | reverse complement strand
ACCTGACCAGGCCTACAACTTCATCACTGAGCCGGCGCGGGCCCCCAGAACACCGTTGCTCAGCCAAATTCCTGGCGGCAATTCGTTAATCGGACGGATCAGCCTGGCAGGCGGTGGCTTGCTGCTGCTGGTAATCCTCTTTTCTGTCATTAACGGCTTCATCAACCGCGGCCCGGACCTGACCAGCGCGTTCACCGTCGTACAGGAGCAGCAGGCGGTCCTCCATCTGGCGAACGAAGTCCGTGGCAGCCTGTTATCGCCCGCCACGGCCAACGCCAACACCAATGTGCAGTTATCGGTCGGCACCTCCCAATCGGAACTGATCTCTTATATGACCAAGAACCACTTCAAGATCAAGCCGAAATTAATGAATGCCAAAATTTCGCATAGCACCGATGCGCAATTAGACGTAGCTTACGCGGATAAGACGTACGAACCGACGTACCGAAGTCTTCTCCAACAGAAACTCACGGCCTACATGAAAGCCCTGCAGGCGTCCTATCAACAGATCAAAGGCCCGAAAGGCCAAGCCTTGCTCAAGGATTCCTATCACCAGGCCCAGCTGCTGCAGCTGCAGCTCAACACACCCGGCAGCTAAGCAGTACCTTTGACCAGCTCGTAGCTGTGGCGGATAAGACCTTGGACGTCGTCCCACTTCAGTTGGCCGCTCAATACCAGGGTGTTCCAGTGCTTCTTGTTGAGGTGGTAGCCGGGCATAACTTCTTCATACCGTTCGCGGAGTACCTTTGATAACTCCGGGTCACACTTCAGGCTTAGGCGTACCGGCCGTTTACCCTCGCTGACGAGTGCGAACATCTTATCTCCCACCTTATATACCGCCACACCCTCCCCGAAAGGATAGTCAAGACGGGCATTCGGCATGCTCAAGATATAGTCCTCCACGGTCTTGTGATCCATGGCTGGATTATACCATGCTACTATCTTGCGTATTTAAGTAATCTATGTTAAAATAATACTAGTTAAGGTGTGATAATGGCGAAATCTGTGAAACAGTCCAGTAAGGCCGCTTCCAAGCCTGTCCGTAAGCGCCGCAGTAAACAGCTGCGTCGTTTTAAGGCCGTCTCTAAGAAGATATCGCGCTCTCGGAAACAGCTCAAACGGCTTGTCCGTCGCAAGAATCGCCAGTTCCAACGGCGTGTACAACGTACCAAAAAGCGTCTGTTTGTCCGAAATACCCCGAAGCGCGGCAAGAAACCGGCCCGCAAATCTGCCGCTTCGGCAAAGACCGCCAAGAATAAGGCAAAAAAGCCTGCTCGGCCCCAGAGCCAGGTCCGTGCTACCTACCCTCTACGTTCCCTGATCCTACTGATGCTGATCTCAGCCGTGGCCGGACTTATGGCCGGTCACCAACTGCGCGGACACGGCTACGCCGATTTCTTCAGTTCGAATAAAAAAGCTGAGGCGCCGGGCAGGATCACCTCTTACGGACCACGCCAATCAGACTCGCAATTCTCGACATATCCCACTTGGGCTCAGAATTTCGCCACCGCCGCCGACGGTCAGCCCGACCCTCGTTATTGGAATATTTTCCAGGGAGAACCGCCGAATGATAACCAGGAAGCCCAGTATTATACCGCCGATCGGAAGAACGTCTATATCCAGCACGGCGCATTGTCGTTGACCGCTACCCATGGCGCCCAGCCCAAGGGTTATCAATACGCCTCGGGCCGGATTGATACCGAGGGCAAACTGTCGTTCCTGTACGGCCGCATTGACGTGACCGCCAAGTTGCCGAGCGGCGTCGGTACCTGGCCAGCTATCTGGCTTCTGCCAAACAATACCAAATACCAAGACCTCGGCTCGTCCAACGATCCCATACGCTATATCAACGGCGGTGAGATGGACATGGCGGAAGCCGTCGGTTTCAATCCCAACATCGTCTACGGCGTCGTGCACACCCGCACCGACCTGAAGAATCCCGATCGTATCGGTGCCTTCAACCAGGTTACTGTACCCGGCAACGACACGGGCTACAACCAATACACCGTGCTATGGACGCCGAGTACCATCACCTATGAAGTCAACGGTACACCGTTCTTCTCCTATGCCCGGCAGACAGGTGCCGACTACACTACCTGGCCGTTCGACCAGCCATTCTATCTGATTCTGAACCTGGCCATGGGCGGCAACTGGGGCGGCGAAGACATCGCCCAATTCCCCGGTAACGGCATCGATAACTCCGTCTTACCGGCTTCGCTCGATATCAAGTCAATTTACTACTACACCTACATCGGATCGCAGGCGAAATAGCAGGAAGCGACCGCGACGCGAGCGCTTCTTAGCAGGCTGAGCTACCAGTTGGCGCTTGAGCACGTGCTGACCGCGTAGCAGCCGGACCTGGCTATAGACCATGAGTCCCCCGCCCAAGGCGGTATAGGGCAGCAGAACGTGCCAGTTGACGCCCGCTACTTCGTGCAGCGTAGCATCAAGGCCAGAAACGCGCAGGACGGCGGCGGTGGGCGACATCTGAGGTATTTGCATGACTTCTCCTACCTCCCCCTTACCAAGCCCTGTCCGGACGGCGATAACTGAGCCAGATTGAATACACGTAGACCATCTCACGGAACATGGCATACAGCTCGTTCGGCAATAGGAAGATGGTCATCAGGCCTTGCCATTTGTCACGCTGATCGGCGTATTTGACCCAGCGCGAGAATTGAATGATGGCCGCTGCCACAGGCAACAGTAGGAAGAATGATACCCACTGGATGATGCCGCCAGTCAGCAGGATCAAGCCGTACGTACCATACAGCAGCGCCCGCATTATCAGGTTTAGTGCCAACAGCGAGATAGTGAAAGTCTCGTAATGGGTATGCTTGCGCAGATCCTTGCGGCGGATCTCATCGACAGTACCGCTGTACCAGCGCTGGCGCTGGTCAAACAGGCCGCCCTTGCCGCGGATTTTCAGAGGCACGTCGGACCAGGAAATCATCTGCAAGGACGATTTGACGCCCCAGCCGACTTCCTTCATCTCCAACGTCAGGCGGTAATCCTCGACCAAGCTGTCGGTAGCCCAGACAGTGCCCCGGTGCAGCTTGCTGATATCTTTCAAAGCCTGGGTGCGGAACATCACCGACACGCCGGGAAGTACCCGGGCGCTCTTATAATTCTCGACCCGCCAGGCATTGGCCAGGCCGAATTCGATGTTCTGCAGCCGCCACAGGAAGCGTTCCCAGTGTTTGGCATCCTCTTTCAGCGGCAGCGCCCGGTAGGCTGAACAGATACCGCCGGTCTGTGGTTCACGGTCGAACTGCTTGATGCCGGCCTTGATGATGTTGCGATCCAGGATGGTGTCGGCGTCCATGCCGAAGATGAATTCCGGCTTGCTGCGTAAACGCTTGAAACCGT
>DATNAB010000107.1:0-4695 GCA_035573115.1 Verrucomicrobiia bacterium | reverse complement strand
CCCGCACGCGCCGGTCTATCTGCTGCTCGGAATCGTCATCTGGAACTTCTTCAATGAGATGACGGTGCAGAGCCTGGGCTCGATCGTGGGGCGCGGTGATCTGATCCGCAAGATCCGCATCCCGCGCTGGATCATCGTGCTCAGCAGCAGCATCTCAGCGCTTATCAACCTGTTCCTCAACCTGATCGTAATCGGCGTGTTCATGGCTATCAATCATGTCGACATTATGCGCACCATCCTGTGGCTGCCGCTGATTCTGGCCGAGGTCTACCTACTGGCGCTGGGTCTGTCATTCTTCCTGGCGGCGGCTTTCGTCAAGTTCCGTGACATAAATTACATCTGGGAAGTCATCATGCAGGCCGGCTTCTATCTCACACCGATCCTGTACCCGTTGTCACGTATCCCGAATCTTACCTTCCAGAAGCTGATCCTCATCAATCCGATGGGTCAGGCTATCCAGGACGCGCGTTATACCACCATCGGGCATAGCACGGTCACGGTCCGCAGCATCTTCGAGGGCGGCTGGTATCAATACATACCGTTCGCAATCGTAGCCGTCATCCTGATCGTGGGTGTGAGCTACTTCCGGAAAGAATCCAAATATTTCGCGGAGAACATCTGACATGAGCAATCAGGTTGCCATCAAAGTTGAAAATGTTAGCAAGAATTTCCGCTTGCCGCACGAGAAGAACAATTCCATCAAGGGTATGGTGGTCAATCTCGGGCGGGGTCGCACATACGAGAAGCAGAAGGCGCTTGAAGAAGTATCGTTCGAGGTCGGGAAAGGTGAATTCTTCGGCATCGTCGGCCGGAACGGTGGCGGCAAAAGCACGTTGCTCAAGCTGTTGGCCGGCATCTACAGCCCGAGCCGGGGCGCTATCCATGTGAGCGGCAAGCTGACCCCGTTCATCGAGCTGGGTGTCGGCTTTAATCCGGAACTGACCGGCCGCGAGAACGTATTCTTGAACGGTGCATTACTCGGCTTTAATCGCAAGGAGATGGCTGCCCGCTATGGTGAGATTGTCGCCTTCGCTGAGCTGGAGCGCTTCATGGATCAAAAACTCAAGAACTATTCCTCCGGTATGCAGGTCCGGCTGGCGTTCTCTATCGCTATCCAGGCACGCACCGAGATCCTGCTGCTCGACGAGGTGCTGGCTGTCGGTGATGCTGCGTTCCAACAAAAATGTTTCGACTACTTCGAAATCCTGAAACGCGAGGGCAAAACCATCGTGTTCGTGTCGCACGACATGAACGCCATCCGGCGTTTCTGCACCAAAGCCATCCTTATCGAGGACGGTCGGATCAAACAGGCTGGCACGCCTGACGAGATCGCCGGTCAATACCTGCTCGACAACATCAGCGACGAGCAGCCGGGCAAGAAGGTAAACAAGAGCCTCAGTGAAGAAGTAAAGGAGCTCGACGTCAAACTCCGTGGTGATCGCAAGCTCAGTCGCTCGGGTACACTGAAGTTCGACATCAGCTATGTGCTACCAAAGCACCTCGAGATCGATCTCGGCTTCTCCATCATCAACAACGGCTTCTCGGTGGCCGAGCAGAACACGAAAGACATGAAACTACCAGCCACCAAAGGTAAGACGCATATCGTTTCCTGTGAGGTGCCGCTCGGGAATTTCAATCCGTCTGCCTACCGGATTGACGTGGCCGTCTTCACGAAATCCGGCTTCAAGCTTATCGGTTACGTGCTCGGCGCCGAGCAGTTCGTGGTCGACGGTGCAGACGGCTTGCGCGGCGGCCCGGTGCGGGTTGAGGGCAAGTGGAGTGTCCGGTGAGCCAGCGCGTTCCATTCATCAAGCCAAAGTTTCCCCGGCCTGAGGTTTTGGCGGAAGATCTCAAACGCATCTACGCCAACAATTATTATTCGAACAACGGGCCTGTCTATCACGAGTTCAAACGTCAGCTTGAAGCCTATCTGGGCCAAAATCTGCACGCCGCCATGGTATCGAATGCCACCCTCGGCCTGATGCTCGGCATGAAAGCCGCATTCGGTGAGACGGGCGACACCGGAAAACGCTATGTCGCCGTGCCGTCTTTTACGTTCTCTGCAGGCCCATTGGCCATCCGCTGGTGTGGCTTCGAACCCATATTCTTCGACATCGATCCGGACACGACCCAACCCAGCCTGGCAAGCTTTAGGAGATTGCTTGAAGAGTATGAAGACCAGTTAGCCGGCGTACTTTTGGTAAACAACTTCGGCATCGGCAATGAGCAGATAGGCGAGTGGGAGCGGTTGCTCAAGGAGCACAACTTGCCGCTGGTCATCGATTCGGCGCCCGGCTTCGGTTCGGCATATGCCGACGGCGCGCTCTTAGGCGGCCGCGGGATGTGCGAAGTCTTCTCGTTCCATGCCACCAAGCCCTATGGAATCGGCGAGGGTGGCCTGGTCACATCCAAGGATCCGAAGATTACTGCCATGGTCGAATCGCTGAAGAATTTCGGCTTCAACGACGAGAAGCTGACCGACGTCATGGGCGTCAACGCCAAGATAACGGAGTTGGATTGCGCTATCGGCCTGCGCATACTCGCCGGTTACGCCGATACCTTGAAGGACCGCCGGGAAACATATCGCTACTATGAGAAATCATTGCAGCATCAGGACATCCGGTTTCTGCCACGGGCCGTGACAGCTGCCATCCAATTCACGACCATCATGGTGCCGGCCCAGAAACGTCCCCAAGTGCTCTCCAACCTTAAAGAAGATGACATTGAAGCCCGGACCTACTACGCGCCGCCGGTTCACGTGCATCCCCTATTCCGTTCAACTCCTAAGGTATCGCTTAAGCACACCGAAGAAATCTCGCAACAGGTCGTCTCGCTGCCGCTGCACCCGGATATGGATCGATCGACCGTCGACCGCATCTGCGATATAGTGATGAACAGTTTATAGGAGCACCATGCGTCATACGTCAGTTCTTGTCCTGTCGGATAACCAGACCGTCCTGAACGGGTTCATCGATCTGCTCGGACAGGAACCTGACTTGAGCGCGGACCGCACGTTTACCTTCGCCTGCTATGCTGGCAACGATAGTCTGGCCGACAAAACCCTCGGCGGTCACCCGATCGAACCGCTCAATGTCAAAAAGGAAGCCCGACACATTGGCGACAAGTTCGACCTGGTCATATCCGCCCACTGCAAACAGATTTTCCCGGATGAGCTCGTGAAGGCGGTCACCTGCATCAATATCCACCCGGGTTACAATCCGTACAACCGCGGGTGGTACCCACAGGTATTTTCCATACTGAATGGCTTACCGTTGGGTGCGACCATCCACGAGATAGATACCGAATTGGACCACGGCGACATCATCGATCAAGAACGGATAGAGCTAAGGCCCGATGACACATCGCGCACGGCTTACGACCGCGTGCTTGGCCTTGAGATCAAGCTGCTCAGCCGGAACCTGGAAAGCATACTGGACGGCACCTATGAAGCGCACCCCCCCAAAGAGGAGGGGAACGTCAACTACCGGAAGGATTTCGATGCCCTCTGCGAGCTTGATCCCAACGAAAGGCTGACGTCCAAGGAAGTCATCGATCGACTGCGGGCGTTGACCCATCCGCCATACAAGAACGCCTATTTTATCGATCCGACGAGCGGTGAACATGTCTGGGTAGAGGTAGCACTGAGGGCTGAAGGGAGCGATCATGAGCAAGCAGCCTAAGGTCAGCGTCGTTACCGTTACCTACAACCAGGAGCAGTATGTGCGCCAGGCGCTCGACAGCTTCGTTTCGCAACGTACCGACTTCCCGTTCGAAGTCGTGATAGCCGACGACTGTTCCACCGACTCGACCCCGGAAATCATCAAGGAATATGCCGAGCGCCACCCGGATATCTTCAAGCCTATCCTGCGCAAGAAGAACCTCGGTGTAGGAGAGAACTTCAAGGGTGCCATGCAGGCGGCAACCGGCGAATATATCGCCTTATGTGAGGGTGATGATTACTGGACGGACGACACCAAGCTACAGAAGCAGGCGGACTTCCTCGACAAGAATCCAAAGCACGGTCTCTGCTTCCATCCAGTGACGGTCTTTTTTGAGTCTGGCGACCAGGAGAGCTATGTCTATCCCGGGAAAGATCAGGTGCCCAAACTGACGACCGCCGAGCTGCTCAGAGAAAATTTCATCCAGACCAATTCAGTGATGTACCGACGGCAGAATTACGACGATCTGCCGACGCACATGCTGCCGGTCGATTGGTACTTGCACCTTTATCACGCCAAGTTCGGAAAAATAGGCTTCATCAACCGGACGATGTCGGCCTATCGCCGGCACCCTGGGGGATTGTGGTGGAATTCCCATTCCAACATCGAGAAGATCTGGGCCAAGTACGGGCTGCCGCATCTGGCGCTTTACGTCGAGTTCGATAAACTGTACGGCGGCAAGGCCGAGTATCAGTCGATCATCAACCGACATCTGGCGAACATGTTGGCCGCCCTGGTGGAAACGGACGAGAAACAGGGAAGCAACCTGATCGCGGAGGCCGTCCGGCGCTTCCCTGATAATATCCAGGCGTTCATCATCGGCCAGCACGAGGAGATAAAGCGCCTGGCGAAAGTCGTCGTGGCGAAAGAAAGCGAGGTACACGAGTTGAATCTGCAAGCACAGCGGCGGGAACAGGCCTTGGCGCAGCTGCGTGAAGAGCTGACGATGATAAAGTCCTCGCGTGCCTGGAAGCTA
>DATNAB010000106.1:0-4728 GCA_035573115.1 Verrucomicrobiia bacterium | reverse complement strand
GGACGGTGCGCCAGGCGATCACGCTGACCAGCGCTACCGCGATAATAAAAATGCCGAAACCACCAGCAATGATCTCGACTCGCGTCCTTTTCTGGTAAAACCCTTGTGGGGTGTGACCTTGCATATCCCTCAGCAGTAATGTTGGTATCAATGAACGGGTACTAGGCTTAAGCTTACTGTGTTTGGCGGCGCTTGACAATAGCTTTTTCCGGCGTCGTGCTACAATACGGCCAGCAGATAAAAACAGATATGGCTTTCCTCTCCTATAATGAACAGCACGCGCGACAGCTGGAGCTAAGACATCTATTTTTCCCCAGCCTATCTGGCATGGTGAGCGAAATCGTCGTCGGCCTCGTGGCTCTCATATTATTTAACCTGAGCACTCTTGGCGATCAGCTTTTCAGCCGGCAGCTCGGTAGCGCCGGCGGCGACCCGTTGCAGGCCTCGAGTTCACTATTCACACGCCTGCTGAATTCCGGCCAGGCTAACGATCTGGTGCAGCGTGGCTTGCTATTCGTATTGTGGGCTTTCGTCGGCGCTCTTATATATGTATTACTGTTCCGTCTTGCCCAAATGTTATTCGGTGCCAAATCCTCCCTAGATACCGGGTTGCGCTACGTCCGGCAAGAACATGCCTACGGCCTGTTCCGGTGGCTGGCCACATTGCACGATTTCTTCGTGAAAGCGATCTTCGTCATACTCGGCACCGCGGCCGTCATTGGCGGTACGTTACTATGCTTCGGTATTGCCTGTCAGGAACTACGAAACGGCCTCACCGACAGTTTTCCAACCAATCTCGGACCGCTAGCAATCAGTCTGTTGGGCGCCATTTTGAGTGTCAGGTTCGTGGCCCTCGGAGTCAGCTTGCTGTCGACGCGGTTCCGCAATTGGTATGCGACCTAATCCTGCTTCTCTTCGGGCTCTTCTGGCTTTTCGTCAGTACCGTGTTCTTCAATAGCTTCGAGCAGTGAGCTTTCCAGCTCGTTCTTCTTCTTCAGCTTGGGCTGTTTAGGTAACGTGGTGGTCTTGGCCTGTCCCGCTTCGGGCTCTGACTCGGTCTTCTCCGCAGGAGCAGCGGCTTCGCGCTCGGCCTCGATGTCCAGCTCATAACCAGTCAACTTGCTGGCCAGGCGGACATTCTGCCCACTCTTGCCGATGGCGATGCTGAGCTGGTCCTCAGGAACGATGACCTTGGCTTTCTCGTTCTTCTGGTCGATTTCGACGCGAGCGACTTTGGTCGGACTCAGCGCCTGAGTGATGTATTCGGATGGATCCTCGGCCCAGACGATGATATCGATTTTCTCCTGTTCGCCGACTTCGGAAACAACTGCGTTCACACGCGTGCCATGGCCACCGACGAAGGTGCCGACCGGATCAACGCCGGGCACGTTAGAGGCGACGGCGATTTTGGAGCGCACGCCGGCCTCGCGGGCGATGCCCTTGATCTCAACGGCGCCGTTTTCCATCTCCGGTACCTCGGCACGGAACAGCCACTCGATGAACTGCGTATTGCCACGCGAAACCACCAGTTGCGGCCCACGGAAGCCGCGCTCGACATCTTTCAAGAAGACCTTGAGGCGCTGACCCGGATAGTAGCGCTCGCCCTGAATCTGTTCGCTCCGAGGCATGATGCCTTGGGCGCGGCCCAGATCGATACGTACGATATTGCCCTCGACGCGGGCGACGGTGGCGTTGATAACCGTGCCAATCTTATCTTCATACTCGGCCATGACGATTTCGCGCTCGGCCTCGCGCAGACGCTGCAGGATGACCTGCTTGGCGGTCTGGGCGGCGACACGACCGAAGGCCTCAGCCTTCTCATGTACTTCGACGGTCTCGCCGACTTTAGCGTTCTTGCGGATCACGCCCGCCTCTTTGAGGCTGATCTCGAACGCCGGGTGTTCGACCTTCTCGACAATCTCCTTGCTGATATAAGCGTCGACGTCGCCGGTATTCAGGTTCATATCCACACGGATTTCCTGTTCACGGTCGCCGTAGTCGCGGCGATAAGCGGCGGCCAGGGCCTGCTCGACCACCTCTTTGACGGTGTCTTCCGGCAGATTCTTTTCTTCGGCGATCGTGCGGATAGCACCCGCCAGTTGTTTCATATCTAGATCCATGGCTTATCCTCTCTTGTTAGGTTCCAAATTGTTTTAGGTCCTTGAATGAAAAAATCCGACCTTGCTCGGCCGGACATGTCCTTATTATATGCGCAAGGCGACGCAGAGGTCAAATCTAATCGTCGCTGCGGCGTCTGGGCACAATCCGCTTTATCCAAGCCCCCAGGCCTCTATGGGCGATCTCCTCGGCGGGTACTTCCGGTGGGAAGTCCTCTTGCGCTCTAGAGTCAGCCTGCGCCTCAGCCGCCTCGATGGCCCGCTGGAGAGCGGCCGCATGACCGGAGACATCGCGTCGACCTTCGAAGTCTGAAGTCTCCAGGTATTCGGCTATCGGAGCCGGGTATGGACGAATCAGCAGATCTCCTGTCACGAAAGCAATCTCGCCCCGTTCCTGCTTCTCTATAAGCTCGCCGCGCCAGCGTTTGGTGGATTCAGCCCGCTCAGCCCGTAAGGCGGCAGCACGTTCCTCGCGCTCAGCGAACCATGCCTGTTGCAGCCTTATCTGCTCGGGGCTCCAGCGTGAAGTGGGTTTTTCAGGGAGAGCGGCAGGCCGAGGTTGGTCATCGTTGACCGATCTCATTTCATAAGCGACACGCAGTTTTTTAAGAGCATTACCCTCAATCTGTCTGATCCGTTCGCGCGTAACCCCGTATATCCGTCCTACCTCCTCCAAAGTCATCGGTGGCTCGTCTCTCAGACCAAGGCGACTCTCCAGGACTCCTTGTTCACGTATCGGTAAGTTGTCGAAGACCGCTGTCATGAACGGGCCGACCGAGATACGATCGATCTCATTGTCGGGAGAGCCCTCTTCTGCGGTTGTACGGTCCAGCTCGCCGAAGGTATAGACGTCATCAATGAGACCTACGGGTATGAGGGAGTCCTCTAGATCCGGCACCTTGATCTTGGCTTCCCAAGTTCGGATCTCGGCATCAGGAATAGCAGCAGTGGGTATTTCTGACATATCTTACTATTATAGTATTCTGTACGGTTTTTGTCAATGTAGCTATCCCTGTTGTACAATGATTGCATATGGGTAAGAAGGTTACACGGCTGTACGAGCAGTTCCAGCCGGAGCATTACGATTTGAAGTTAAACCCCGACCGGGACGCCATGACGTTTAGCGGTACGGTGACCGTGCGGGGCAAGAAAACCGGCCGGCCGAGCCAGCGCTTCACCTTTCACCAAAAAGATCTGGAGATAACGGCCGCTCAGGTCGTGAAACAAGGCAAAAAGGGTGAAGAACCCATTAAGATCACGCGGATCAACAACCAGGACAGTCTCGACGAAGTCCGACTGCATGCCGGAGCTATGATCTACCCCGGTGATTACACCGTGACGCTGGAATTCAAAGGCAAAATCACCCGGCCGATGAACGGCATCTATCCCTGTTTCTTCAAGCATGACGGTAAGGATAAGAAGCTGATCGCCACCCAATTCGAGAGTCATCATGCCCGCGAAGCCTTTCCGTGCATCGATGAACCAGAGGCTAAGGCGACCTTCGATCTCACTTTGATCACACCGGTCGGTGAGGTCGTGATTGCTAACACACCCGCCAAGAAACAATCCACGACGGGCAAATTGCAGACCACGACCTTCGAGACCACCCCCAAGATGTCGACATACCTGCTGGCCTTCGTCTACGGCGACATGGGTTATCAGGAGGCTACGACCAAAGATGGCACGCTGGTGCGTTGTTATGCCACGCCAGATAACGTCAAACATACCGGCTTCGCGCTCGACGTGGCGGTCAAGACGCTGGAGTTCTATAACAAGTACTTCGACATTCCCTACCCGCTGGCCAAATGCGACTTTATCGCCCTGCCGGATTTCGCTTCCGGGGCCATGGAAAACTGGGGTTGTATCACCTTCCGTGAACAGGCGCTTCTGGTGGATCCCAAGAACACCAGCCTGCATCTGCAGCAGTGGGTGGCCAACGTCGTCGCCCACGAGCTGACGCATCAGTGGTTCGGCAACCTCGTGACCATGCGCTGGTGGACCGACCTGTGGTTGAACGAGAGCTTTGCCAGTTGGATGAGTTGGCTGGCCGTCGATCATCTGTTTCCCGACTGGCAGGTCTGGACGCAGTTCATCGTCGACGAGCAAGGCCTGGCTCTGAAGCTGGATGCGCTCGAACACACCCATCCCATCGAAGTCGAGGTCAAGCACCCCGATGAGATCCGCACTATTTTCGATGCTATCTCATATGAGAAGGGTGCGTCGTGCTTGTTGATGCTCCATGATTACCTCGGCGACACCGATTTTCGTGACGGTCTGCGGGTCTATCTGAAACGCCACGCCTACGGTAATACCGATACCGTGGATCTGTGGCAAGCATGGGAGGAAGTATCGGGCAAGCCAGTCAAGCAGTTCATGAGCTCCTGGACGCGTCAGAGCGGCTACCCGATCGTCAAAGCCGACATTGCCACCGATGACCCCGGTCTGCAACAGGAACGTTTCTATCTCAATCCCAAAGCCAAGAAGGAGGACGCCGTCTGGCCCATCCCGCTGCTGCCAAGTGAGAAGCTAGGGTTCGCTACGTTGGATACTCGCGAACAGACCATTGCAGTTTCTTCCCTTTCATCCGAGTTCCGGCTCAATCATGACCGGA
>DATNAB010000105.1:0-5247 GCA_035573115.1 Verrucomicrobiia bacterium | reverse complement strand
ACGTTAGATAGAACGTATCGCCCTCGACCAAGGTATGTAACAGTACAAAAGCGAACTTATATTTACCCTTGTTGAAGATATTGTTGCTGCTGTGGCCGAAGAATGCGGCGTTGCCGTCCTGGCCAGGCACGGCGGTGTTCGGGTAATGCACGACGCCGTTTTCCAGATCGTTTTCGATGGTTGCCTCGTTGGTCGACGTCTCGTTGTAATTGACGGGAATCTGGACATTGATCTTGGGTATGATGACCTCGGGCGTGCTGCTCGGGGCGACATTATCACTGCCGACGATGAGCGGCGTGGCTGCCGAAGCCCGGCTCGGTTGAATGAACGGTGCCAGCACGACCTCGTTGAAGAAGCCGAACAAAAAGATAATCAGAACGATGGCCCCGAGTCCGAGGCCGAACAGGATGGACTGCAGGTTGTGCCGGGCTTCCAGCTTGCCGCCGGAACTGACGGTATTGCGGATCGATTGCTGGATATCTTTGGAACTGCGCGGGCTGCGGGAGCGTCCGCCGGGCCGCTTGGCGGCTTGGTGCTTGTGCTTGGCCAGGACCTGCGATTTGTCGCCTTTCTTAGTATGGTCGGCCACGGCAGCCTGGCTGGCATAGAATTCGCGCCAGACGTCGTGTTTCTCCTTGTCGGTCAGCCCTTCGTAATAATGATGCCATTCGGTCTGGATTGTAGCCAGGTCCTTGCCAGACGTGCCCAGGTTGTACATGAACTGCTGATGCTTGCTGCGGCCGGCCCGGGCTTTGGCAGCGGCTTCAGCCAGCTCATGGGTGGCTGTCGGTTCCTCAGCGTAAATTTGGTCCAGCTTCTGGCGGATGACGTTGGATGCCAGATTGGCGCCCTGATCGCCCGCTTTGCTCTCGGGAGGTGGGGTCGGTCCGATTACCGGATTCGTGGCATCACGAGCAGCGCCCTGCCCGCCCTTTTTGTCGTCGGGAGGTAGCGTCAGGTCGTCGGTACCGTGAGGATCGTAGGTATTCATAGACATAACAAACCCTTGAGCTTAGCTAGCCCTCCAACCTTAAGTATAGTACAATTACCTCTTGTAGCGAAGGCGGCCGACCAGATTTCAGGGCGAGTGGCGGAACTGGTATACGCGCACGACTCAAAATCGTGTTCCTCCATGGATTGAGGGTTCGATTCCCTCCTCGCCCACCAGTCAATTTATGAATCCTGCGTGACGGCTGACGTCAGCGCTTCGAAAGCTTTTGACGGGTTTTGTAACCACCAGACTGCGGCCGTGCCGGCTGTCTGTACCCGCCAGATTTCTATGTCCTTCGTAAGCTTGGTGGTGCTGACACGGCCACCGGCTGCCACGAAAATGGTATCCAGATGTTTGGTGATAATGGCGGCTTGATGCCGTTTTGTGAAATCATGGAGCGTTTTCACCACCCTGAGGAGGTCCATGTCGAACGTGAAGGCTGTGGTGACGCCGGCCCCGGCGGCGAATTTCTGCAGCTGTGCGAAGCTGACGATCAGCAGCGTTTCCGATCGGTCCAACAGCTGCGCCGGCGTCTTTATGAAATAGTCTGCAGCATCCTTCGTGAGCGTCAGTTGCCCGTCGTATTTGGCTGCGAATTGCTCCAGCACGATGGCAGTCTCGGAGTTGCGACCGAAGTCCCCGGCCAATAGCACGGCGTCGGCCCACTGGCTGAGTGCCAGCAGTTCGGCCAGGGACCTGCGGCTGAAACTGCCGCTAGGCGTACTCGGCACGTATTCGCCGGCGGCGAAAACTCTGCCGATAGTCTTCCGCAGGCTGTCCGGAATTAGCACCCGCGCACGGCCGATACCGGCAGCTTCGGCAGCGGCATAGGCGTCAGCCGCAGCCGCGAAACCGTGGGCGTTGCCGCCGGCGATCAACAGCTTGCCGGCCTGCCGGCGGTTCTCTGGCCGACTCCACAGCAGATCCGGAAACAGCGGCTCCTCGATGTTCTGTCTAACCCAGTAGTCGTGCATAGTGGCTTATTATAGAAGCATACCGCTCCGGGTGCCGCCAGATATCCTCATGCGAACCTGGGAACTCAACGAAAGTCCACTCCTTCGATCGAATCAACTTGTCGAGCTGTTCCGATTTCGGCCAGGGGTCATATCGATTGCTGATGAATATGTGTGCGGCTGTCGGCACTACGCTCGGTACGGCCCGACGTGACCGGCGGATGATGGTCCAATTGCGGCGCGGTTGTATCAGCGCATAGTACCAATCCAGGCACACTCCGGTTATCCAACTGAAAAGCTTGAGATCCTTACAGGAATTGGTGAAATTACTGATGTTCGCTTGGCGATAAGCCTTGCCACGGTTGGCCTGTGCCAGCGGCATGCCGATGAATATCACCAGCCTGGCCGATGATCCGGATGGAATCAGCCAGCAGCCCGCAGAGTGAGCGATGATGATATCCGCTTCTTGGAGGTTACGGGTGGGTAGCAACCCTTGCTTGTGCAACATGGACCTTAGCCGGCGACTATGGGCCGGGCCGCCCAGAAAGCCGTAGCTGATGGCATAGGTGGGTTTCTTTTTATCCGCCAAGCCGGTAGTCACCATCTTTTGGCTCCAATCTGTAGACCACGTTCTTGCGCTCGACGATGATTTCCCAGCCCGCAGACTTTGCGTGTTCGAGCAACTGCTTGCTAGGATTGAAGGCGATCGGTTGACTGACCGTTGCCAGCATGGTGATGTCACCTTCACTATCACCGACCGCGATGCTGTGCTCCTGCCCTGCACCATAGCGCGCTATCAGTTGCTTCAGAAGCTCCGGTTTTCGACCGAGTGACAGCTCTTCCTCGCCAGTGAAACGGCCATCCCTAGCTGGATAATTAGTGGCGGCATAATCGTCAAAACCATAGTACTCGGCCAGCTTGCCGACCAGAATGCTCGGCGAACCGGAGATGGCGAACAGCAGATAATCTTCGGCTTGCAGCTGGCGGATAAGATCACGGGTGTAGGTATAGACCTGGTCTTTGTATTCGTCGAACACGGTGGTGGCGGCCCGTGTGAAAGCGCCCACGCTCATGCCAGCGATGGCGTCGGTGAAGACCTTCACCAGCTCCTGCTCGTAGCGGCGAAAAGAGTCGCTGCCGGTGCGACGCTTCCAGCTCATGCGTGTGTCCCGCACGTGCTCGAAGGCCGCGGCATCGATCAGACCGTCTTTGACGAGCTGATCGGTGACGGCGTGATACAGCTGCCAGCGGATGATGGTGCCGTCGATATCGAATACGGCGAACGGCCGGCTCATGACGCCAACCAATCTGCCACCTTCTTGGCGAAAGCCGGCTGGTTGCCACTGAAACTGTGGTCGGCGTCCGGCACCAGCACGAAATCGGTCTGTTTGAGCTGCGCATTGGAGGTATGTTGGGCCAGCAACTTCAGCGTCGTATCCGCACCGCCGGCATGCTCGGTATATTCATCTCCATCGCCGAAAATAACCAACGTCGGTTTGTCGAGCTGCTTATATTCTTGAAACAGCGGCTTTTTCCCCAGACGTTCGTGTGTGGCTTCGTAATACGGGAACGTGTTGTAGTCGCCATCGGGATTCAGGATGTCCCAGGCCGAGCGAACACTGAATGGGTACATGCTGGTGTATTTGGGCATGGTCTTCAACGGATCGGTCTTGAGGGCTGCAGCGGCATAGTTCAGCGCTTGCCAGAATTTCTTGGCGCCGAGGTCAGTGAAGAATAGGCCGCTGTCATCGCCCGGTCCGGCTAGGACATACTTGCTGAATGGATTCTGCCGGGCCTTGGCATGATAGACGCAGATCTTATTTGCGCCGGTGCTGAGGCCGATGAGATACAGATGTGAAAAGCCACGTTGCCGCAGGAAGGTCGCGGCGCCGTCGATATCGGGTACGCAGTCAGCGATCAGCTCGTAATACATGCCCCCCTGGATACGTCGGTCCTCTTCCGGTAGCGTCTCGTCGGCAAGCTTCAGGCTTTTGCGGCCATGGGCGCCCCGGTTGTTGAACGCCAGCAGCGCGATTCCTTCCGCCACCAACGCCTCCGCCAGTGCGTTTATCTCGCGTGGCTTATAAAAGACGGCGTTGTCTCCCATACCGTGCAGCCAGACAGCGACCCGGTCAGTTCCCTCATCTGGTGCGAACAGCAGTCCCGGCAGCTCGACGCGGTCGGCGGCTTCAAGCGAAACCAGCTCAAGTCTCATATGTCCAGTGTAACAGATATCGGACAGTGGTCGGAGCCCATGACCTTGGGGTGGATCTCGGCTGCTTTCACCTTGTTGCGCAGACTTTGGGAGACCAGGAAGTAATCGATGCGCCAGCCGACGTTTCGTGCACGGGCATTCGCGAAGTGCGACCACCACGTGTAATAGCCGTTACCTTTTTTGAACAGGCGTAAGGTATCCACGAAGCCGGCATCGATGAAAGCTTGGAAACCGGCCCGCTCCTCGTCGGTGAAGCCCTTCTTGCCTCGGTTAGGCTTCGGGTTGGCCAGGTCATCCTCCGTGTGGGCGACATTCAGATCACCGCAGAACACAACCGGTTTGGACTGCTCCAGTCGTTTGCAGTATGCCAGGAAGGCCGGATCCCAATGCTTGTGACGGAGCGGGATGCGGCTCAGATCGTCCTTGGCATTCGGCGTATAAACGCCAACCAGCCAGAACTTGTCGAACTCGGCGGCGATGACCCTGCCCTCCTGATTCGGGTCGCCGTAGGTATCACCGCTCACCTTATAATCCTTGATGATGTCCTTTGGGAAGCCATTAATGATCTGTTTGGGCTTGAGCTTGCTTAAGATGGCGGTGCCGCTATAGCCCGGCTTGTCGGCGGGGTACCAGAAGGCATCGTAGCCATCAGTCGGAGTGTCTATCTGCTCGGCCTTGGCCTTGATTTCCTGCAGGCACAACACGTCCGGTTTCTCAGTGTTCAGGAACGGTTGCCACAGTTCCTTGCGCGTGACGGCGCGGATGCCGTTGACGTTCCACGAGTACAGCTTGATCATCAGGCTTAAGTATAGCTTTGGGGTTGAAGTTTTGCTAGACTGGGTCGTAATGAGCCCGCAGCCTTACAAACGAATCCTGCTCAAACTGTCGGGTGAGCAATTGGCCGGAAAACTCGAGTCCGGCGTCGACACTGAATTCGTGGGATGGTTGGCAGAAGAGATCAAGAAGGTATCTGAGTCCGGCGTACAGGTCGTCATCATGGTCGGCGGCGGTAACTTTGTGCGCGGTGCTCAGATCAGTGGTAACGGTATCCAGCGTGTGACGGCCGACCATATGGGCATGCTCGCCAC
>DATNAB010000104.1:0-2426 GCA_035573115.1 Verrucomicrobiia bacterium | reverse complement strand
TACGGCGCCGATCATCCGCAACACCCAGGTTCAAAATGCGTTGGCCTCTAGCGTCAACCAGCAGCTCTTCAAGCAGGTCGATGTGAACCAGGTCGTGTCGCAGGCCCTACCGCCTAGGGCAGGCTTCCTGGCACCGACCATCACTGATCAAGTGCACCAGCACAGTCAGCAGACTATACTCAAGATAGTGCAACGACCACAGTTCCAGAACCGCTGGAATGCTGCCCAGAAGCACGCCCATGACCACTTCATCAGACTGGTTGACGAGCACGGTAGTGATGGTTCTATCGATGTCGGTGAGGTCTACACCGATGTCAGTCAGCAGCTTCAGGGCACCAACCTGGCCTTCTTGGCGAACAAGCCGCTGCCTTCCAAGGTCGGGCGCATCCAGCTAGTGCAAGGGGAATGGCTGACGATGTTGCAGCGTACAATACAGAACATCGATACCTGGCGTCTGATGGCCATCGGTTTGCTGGTGATTTTTGGTGCCTTTGGCATCTGGCTCAGTAGGCGCCGCCGCCAGACGGCCATCATACTGGGAAGTCTGTTCGCTCTAGCAATGTTCCTGACACTCATCGCCATACGAATCGGTAAAGAGCTGGTCGGTGATAAGGTCAGTCCGCAATATGCCGAAGCCGCGCGCCAGACCTACAGTATCCTCGCACATGGCCTGGTCATGCAGACGGTTGCCGTGCTCTCTGCCGCGCTGGCCATGATCCTCATCGTCTGGATCAGCGGACCCTCAAAGGGCAGCCACAAGGCAAGGGAAGTGGTCGACCATCTGTTCTCGGGCAAGCTGCACGCCGCTATGTTCAGCAAAGAGAATGGCCTCACGCGGTGGGTCGGTGCCCATAAGGCGGTCTTGCAATGGCTGGCAGTCACGCTGGTGGCGGCTTCGCTTTTATTTGCACGCCTGACGGCCGGCGTGCTGATTGCGCAGCTCATCATATTGGGTGTACTCGTACTAGCCGTGGAAATTCTCGCAGCCAAGCCACGTTGATTGCGGTATGGTAGTATGAGATTTAAGCGAGGCTCTTACTCTATGGGTGATAATGATCTGGCTTCCAAAGCCGGCACTGTGAAGATTGGCGATGTGAATGTTAACCGGCTTGGCCTGGGTACTAACCGTATAACCGATACGCCACAGTCATATGAATTGCTCAAATGTGCCGTGGACCTGGGCGTGAATTTTATCGATACCGCGCACCGCTACGGCTCGGGTGCGAGTGAGACCGGCATCGGTAACGGGCTGGCGCCGTATGCCGACGGCGTACTTATCGCTACTAAGGGCGGTTTCGATTATCCGGGGCCGGAGGGCTCCGAAGCGGTGCTGCGCCAGGAACTCGACGAAAGCCTGCGTCGCCTCAAACTCGAACACATCGATCTATACCAGTTGCACCGTGTCGATCCGAAAGTGCCGATCGAAGAAAGCGTGGCTGCACTCAAAAAATTCCAGGACGAAGGCAAGATCCGTCATATCGGTTTAAGCGAGGTGAGCGTGGAACAGCTCGAGGCTGCCCGGCAGGTCGCGGACATCGTCAGCGTGCAGAACGAATATAACGTGCTGGTGCGGCATCACGAAGCGCTGGTCGATTACTGCACCGAACACGGCATCGTCTTCATACCATGGTTTCCTTTGGGCGGTCTTAACGGCGGCGCTGAAGAAGTGGAGGACCGACTGAGAGCGGTGGCCGAGCAATATGATGCCTCGTCGCAGCAGATCGCCCTGGCCTGGCTGCTGAAGCGTTCGCCCATAATGTTGCCGATCCCCGGCACGCTCTCGATCGATCACCTGGAAGCGAATCTGCAAGCTGCCAGCATCGCCTTAAGCGACAAGGACTTCCAAAGTCTGTTATAATAGTAGTAAAGGACTTCTCTTGTATGGTTACAGCGATCGATCCGGCGCCGGCTCTTATAGTTATTGATTTGCAGAAGGGCATCACCCAACTGCCGACGGCGCATGTCATGGACGGGGTGGTCGCGAACAGCGCGAAACTGGCCGAAGCCTTCCGCTCCCGCAAGTTGCCGGTGGTACTCGTGAACGTGACTGGTGGTGCGCCAGGTCGCACCGAGAATCCGCGACCCGGCGGCGAACGTCCGAAAGATTGGGCCGAGCTGGTAGCGGAGCTTAATGAGCAGCCAAACGACATCAAGATCACCAAGCGGACATGGGGCGCCTTCCATGACACCGCGCTCGACAATAAGCTCAAGGAATTGGGCGTGACGCAGGTGGTGGTGACTGGTGTGGCGACCAGCGCTGGCGTGGAATCGACGGCTCGCAGCGCCCACGAACATGGCTACAATGTGGTCCTGGCGATCGACGCCATGACCGATATGAGTGCTGAAGCTCACGAGAACAGCGTGGCGCGCATCTTCCCGAAGCTTGGCGAGACTGGTACCACCAAGGAGATTATCGAATTATTAAA
>DATNAB010000103.1:0-4539 GCA_035573115.1 Verrucomicrobiia bacterium | reverse complement strand
TGTGTCATACGTAATCTTGACTCCAGTATCAATCAGGAGCGATTCGGGAAGGTCATCCTACCTATGATGCGTAAGGCCGGCAAATTCATAAGCATGGGCAGTCAGGCGCAGAGCGGACAGGATATCGATGTGGTGCAGCTTGGCATCTATAAGGATAACTTCCTCGACACGATGAACAAGAAGGGTAACATGACTTCCACCTGGAACCAGGCCAGGAGCATCCAGGCGGAAAATGGCGAACAGATGACGGGGCCGGATTTGCCGCAGAGTGATCAGGTTTTCGACGGTGACAGCTCGCCCTTCTCCTTCATCAATGGCATCCCCGGCCTCGGTACGGCCTGCGGTGCGCTCAACAGTGTGTTCGGCCAGATCTTCAGTATCGCCACCGCCCCAGTTGCCACTATCGTGACCGGCCAGATAATGGAACATGCTCTGCCCGCATTGGCCGACTGGTTGTCCGGTTCACCAGTGAACCCGGTCGCCTCGGGCGCCGAGTTCGGCAACATCGTCAACTATGGGGCCCGGTTGTCGGCTAACGACCAGTTCGCCGCGGCCGGCGGCGTACCGCTCGATTCAAACCAGGAGCTAGCCCTTAAATCCGTCGACACCAAACTCGATCAGCAGGATTTCGATTCAAAGAGTTTCGCCTATAGAGTGTTTAATCCTGAGGACAGTCGCACTCTCACGTCCCACCTCATAGACAATCAGGATTTAACGGTGCCACAGAACGTGGCCAGCGTCATCTCCGGTTTTGGTAGCGTGTTCAAGTCGGCCCTGAAAACCCCAGCCATGTTACTCTCCGGACATTCCAGCGCGACCCCTGACAATTACGGCTATCACGGGCTGCAGGCCGTCGGCTTCACGGCCGACCAGCTGGGCGACAAGCGTTTCGCCAATCCCTTCCAGAACGCCTGTTACGTCGTCGGTTGTCATGACGGGAAAACCGACATCACCGGCATCTTGGAAGACTCCAGCAAGGCGAATACATACATTGACCTGGCTCAGAAGTGCTTCGGGGTCAACATCTCCGACGACAGCGGCACATGGAAGACCGACAGTCTTACCAAAGCGGTGTATTTCCAGAGCAACGAATACCCGACCAGTGACTGCGAAAGCACTGACACTGACTGGTTGCGAATCAGGTTCTGGTTGTTGGATACGCCGACCATGGAAGGTTATGCCTGCGCCCAGAATCTGGATGACCAGTCCTGCCAAGATCTGGGGTTGGTTGATTCGGGAGGTAGTGATCTTGGTCCTGGTGGCAGCGGCGTCTCCCCCGTTTCTGGCGATGCCCAGCAGCTCGCCCAGAATATACTGAGCAATCCTAACATTGATCTAAGTAGTTACAGCAGTTCGGTACTCACTGATGTTAAAGATGCGGCGGCCGGTAAACCCGGCACAGCCGGCGCCATGACCAGCGGCGCCTTGCTGCAGCTCATCGCCACGCTCGGCCAAACCCACAAGGTGCTGATAACCGCCATTCAGAGCGACGGGCAGGGGCACTGCAACGACACGCCGGAATCAGCCTGCCCCGATGATCCGCACTACACCGGCGACGCTGTGGACTTCGGCTCCTTGGACGGGGTCACTATCACCGGTCGCAACCCGCCGGCCATCACCGTCATGCGGGCCGCCTTCTCCATCTTGCCTCAAGGTTCTGGCTTCGGGCAGGACCAGTGTGGTTCCCAATATTCGACCAACTCGGAATTGCCCGCTGGCTTCACGACGTTCGATGATACCTGTAATCACCTGCATGTTCAGGTACCAAAGGGGACGCCGTGATAATATCTGGTTCTTGGCGCCTGCGGCTGCTGGCCTGTTCGCTCCTAACCCTTACTTTGTGGGGGTTGAGTATGCAAACCGTTGCCGCCATTTCTCAGGGGCAAGCCAGCCTATTCCAACAGAACATCAACTATTTCAACGAAAACGCCTGTAATTCCGGTTCGAGCGGCAGTGGCAGTTCGGCAACCGCCTCAGACGCGGCCAACGGACTTGTTCCGGACGACCAACTGCCGGGCAGTGGCAACCGGTCCAAGATCTGGAACTATCTGATCGGCCAGGGTTGGACGGACGTTCAGGCAGCGGGCATCATGGGCAACATAGCCGTTGAGGGAGTGTGGGATCCGGAGAGCATCGAGGACCCGGGCGGTCGCGGCAAAGATCCGAGTGGCCTCCTTGAATCCAACCAGGGGTACGGGCTGGTCGGTTTCACTCCCGGCGATTCACTCCTAACCCCTCACCAACCGGCTGCCAGCGGCGCCCCCTTCTGGCCTGATTGGACCGTCCAGGGCAAATCACCGATCAAACCGACCCTAGACAATGTCTACTGGATTTCGACACAGCTAAGCGTCGTCTACTACTACATGAAATATGCCGACGATCCTCAGACTGGTAAGAATGAGATGCAGGAATACCTTAACCAAGCAACCGACGCGAGGTCGGCGGCCGACGCCTTCATGGTCATATTCGAGAATCCCGGGGTTTATCATGATAACCGACGCGAGGATGCAGCGGCCAAAGCCTTGCAGGATTTCGGTGATCAGCGAGGAGGCGCAGGTGGCCCCACCTCTGGTCCTTCGGGGAGTGCCTCGGGGAGTTCAGGCTCCGGTTGTTGTGATACCGGTAGCACCGGACCCGGTGACAGCATCCCGGCTGGCACACTGCCATCGTTCATCCCGGAGCCATACAACGGCGCCTTCACTCAGGCAGGCAATAAATATAAAGTTGCGCCGGCGCTGATCGCCGCGCTGTTCTCCGAGGAGAATGGATTGGAGGGTAATCCGAGCGATCCCGTCACCGACCAGTTACCAGCGGCGTGGGCGAATTTCATAAAATCACACCCGAACCCGAACTCCGGCTGGCCAGTATCTAGTGCCAATGCCACCGGGCCTTTCCAGTTCCTGCCTGATACCTGGACTGGTCTCGGTTTTGACATATCGCAAATCAACGACTTGTCGACAGCTGCCCAAGCCGCCGCAAAATACGTAGCCAGCAACGGCGCGACGACAGACAAGCCTGAGAGCAGCTGGCACGACGCCATTTACGACTATAACCACGCCGAGTGGTATGTGAACGCCGTGCTGAAGATGTATGAGTACTACAATTCGCAGCCCGGCGCCACGCCGAGTGGCGGCTCTACCGTCGTACCGGCCGCCAGCGGAGGTGACAGTGGCAGCTGTTCCTGTACCACCTCTGCAAGCGGCGATTCCACTATCGTCATAGACCCCGGGCACAGCGGCCACGACATTTCCGATACCGATCCGGCGACCGGGCTATACGATCACGACTGGCCGAACGTCCCGGAGATTTCCGAGGTCTTTAACGTAGCTCAAAAGGTAGAAGCTAAGCTCAAAACCGACGGCTATAACGTCATCATGACTAAGAAGAATGTGAATGATGACGTGTCGTTCAGGCAGCGGGCGGACATTGCCAATAATGCCAATGCCGCGCTTGCCCTCAGCATCCACGACAGTCACGATACCTCTTGGGACGACATGTATGGTAGTGGTGATGGGGGCCAGGTCTATGCCCAGGTGGTCGGTGGCTATCGTCAAAATTCTGCGGGTCTGGGCCGCGGCACCAGCCCGGTTAAGTTCACTGATGCGGGCGTCGCCGACAAGAGCCAGCAGTACAGTCAAATCTTCGCTGATACACGCACTAAGGACGAAGGTCACAAGGTCGCTGTCACGGTCAACAGTTTCGATGGACGGTCCGACGTGGACCCCGGCAATCTAGCCATGGTCCAGCTGTTCTCGAAGGTACCGTGGGTTTACAACGAGGTTGGTGCGCCAAGCGGCCCCTTAAGCCAGAACGATCAGGATAAATACGCACAGGGGCTTATCGACAGCGTCGAGAAGGCCATCCCGCTTTCCGGCAGCGCTGCCGGAGCAGCCGCCGGAGCCGCTGGAGCCGCCACTCCGACTCCCACCGCACCAGACGGCACCGACGACATTGACGCCAGCGGCTGCGGGGCTGAACCGGGTAATGTCGTACAGACTGCGCTGAACCTGGCCTGGCCCGAACCGTTCGCTGACCGGGATCCAAGCAAGGAAAAGGACCGTGACAGCGAGTTGACTCCGAGAGCCTCCTACAAACAAGCCATGCAGCAATTCAACAAGCCTGGCTTCAGTCTTACGGGCGGGCTTGGGACCGACTGTGGCGTGTTCGTGGCTACCGTCATGCGCGCCAGTGGCGTCGACTCTGATTATCCTGTCTCCGGCACGCTGGCCCAGGCCCAGTACGTCATATCCCATCCGGACAAGTACGATGTGACGTTCCCCGCCACAGACACCAGTCAGCTCCAACCTGGCGATATCTTGATACTTAACGCCGGAACCACTAAGAATGCCAGCGGCGGCATAGTGCTGCCGGGCGGTATTGATCCTACTGGTGGCCATACATTCATTTATGTGGGCAAGCAACAGGGTGGTTATAATGAAGCTAGTGCGTCGTTCGAATCACGCTCAGCCAACTTGGACAACACCGTACTCTCGGATGGCCGGGGATCATACATGATAGCGAGGGTAAAATAACATGGAA
>DATNAB010000102.1:0-5629 GCA_035573115.1 Verrucomicrobiia bacterium | reverse complement strand
CGACCTGGCGCTGGCCCTTGCGGAAACGATTCCGGAGGCGCGGCTGAACCGGTCCTTTGGACGCTTTTTGCACCGGCGGACCCTACGCGGCGATGGCGCCGACGATCAGCGACAGGCTGAACACCAGCGCACAGATGATGGTTATCTGAAAAATCGTCTTGTCGGTACCGCGGCGCGTGGTATTGACTTCGCCGGCACCGCCAAGCCCGGCACCCAGACTGGCGCCCCGCGTCTGAATCAGTATCAGTATGGTCATCAGCACCATGGAAATAATCGTCAGATAGTTATAGATGCTCATGCTTTACCCTTCCCCGTGTCTTCAAGTATTGCTGTTACCAGATAGTTTACCAGTCCGATGACCATACCCGCAAACACGGCCGCCCAAAAGTTGGTGACGTGTAGCGGTGTATACAGCTTGCTGGCGATGAAGACCGTCAGGCCGTTGATGATAATCATGAAGAGTCCCAGCGTCAGCAAGATGGCCGGCAATGTGAAGACGACCAGGATGGGTTTGATGATGATGTTGATGATAGCCAGGACCAGTCCGGCGATGACGATGACGCGGAAGCGGCTGTCATAGCTGATGCTGTTACTCAAGAAGCTAGCGGCGATCCACAGACCCAGACTGCAGACGAACCAACGCAATATGAAGCTGTAAAGTGGCCGGTTCACACGCATGGACACCATTGTACAGGACTTGGTGCTAACGGATAAGCATTTTGATAAGCGCGCCCAGTGCGATGGCTACCCAGAAGAGATTGAGTAACAGCGGCTGGCGGATTTTCCTGACGGCAGCGATAGCCACAATGCCCAAAGCTCCGGTCAGGTTAAGTACTTGATAAGCACCACCCCCCGCGGGCAAAATATTGAAGCTGACAAGCACGTACGCCAGTACGATGGCAGCCGTGCCATACCAGCCGGCGATCTCCGCCCACAAGACCCGGTCCGCTTTCTTCTCCTCCATACCGGCGATTATACCAGCTCTTTGGACAGCCGTTTGGTCATGACCTTGTTGCCACGCGCGGTGATCAGCACATCATCCTCGATGCGGACACCGATGCCTTCCGCAGGGATGTAAATGCCAGGCTCACAGCTCACGACCACGCCGGGCTCGAGCGGTCGCTCGTAGTCACCGGCATCATGCACGTTCAGACCGATGAAATGCGAGGTGCCATGCGGATAATATTTGCGCACGCTTTCCTGGCTGATACTTTTGATGAGACCGAGTTCACGGAGCTTCTCACCCATGAAATGCATGACCTGCTGTTCATAATCAGCCAGAAGGACGCCGGGGGCAAGCAGTTGAAGCGCAAAACGTTGCACCTCGACCACGGCGGCATGGACGGCCTGTTGGCGGCGGGACGGCGCGCCCAGGCTGATGGTACGGGTGATGTCGGCGGCATAGTGTTCGACCTCGGCGCCGGTGTCAATAATAACCAGCTCGCCCGCCGCCAACGCGCTATCATTAGCCACGTTATGCAGCGTGCAAGCCCGTTCGCCGCCGGCAACGATCGGCTCGAAACTGTGCCCGGCCGCGCCGCGCCGACGGAAGCCGCGGGTCAGTTCGGCTTCGACCTCATATTCATAGGCATATTTTCCCAACCTCGCCGGGCGAATGGTCTCCTTGATGGTGGCGATGGTGACGTCGATGGCCAGCTGCATGGCCTCTAGCTCCGGCGGCTGCTTGATCATGCGCAGCCGTACCAGGTGCGACTGCAAATCAAGCAGTTCCAGCTGCGCGTTAGCCGATTTTAACCGGGCGGTGAGCGCAGCCCGGGCCGGATTGGTATACATACCGTAGCGTTCCATGTAAGGTGGCGCGGCAGCCAATGTGGCGGCGTGTTTGACCTTCTTAAGTCGGCCAGCGAGCTGGTCCCAACCTTCTTTGTCATTCAATATGGTCCGTATGCCTGAACGACGGGTGAGCGGTTCATACGCCACCGCGCCGTCGAAGGCTTCCCGTACCGCCGAGCGAGCCGGTACTATCAGATACTCTTTGTCGCGATCCATCACCAGTAGAATATCTGGCTCATCAATACCGGTCAGATACCAGAAGTTGGCATCCTGGAAAAACAGATACGTGCTGTCGCTGCCGCGCTGCAACAGACCGTTGGCCGTGACGATAATCGGCGCCGTGCCGGTGAACAGCTCGCGCAGGCGCCGCCGATTATCGGCAAAGAATTCACTGGTGAACATCGAAGCCATGCTTAATGTCCCAGTATAGCAAATTGCAGGTTAGTAAGAGTCTAGCTAGCGGTGTCTTCTGGCTGAGGAACTTCACTGATTTCGTAATCGGCGGCGTTGGCCACTACAGCATATCTATAGTTAGGAAGACCGGCGTAGTTCAGATTACCCCTCGCGTCATCCATGTCGACCAGCAATATGATGCTGTCGGCCGGCTCCACTGGGTTACCCAGGAACGTTCCGGCTTCGACAGCGGTGATGGTCCCGCCGCTGCCGGCTATCTGCTCACCTTCTGATTTCGGCTCTATATACGGGTGGGCGGGATCCGAAAGATCCACTGCGCCCAAGGCGCTACCAGCCATAAAGTCAATCATCCTGCCTGGCAGGCTTAATTCATCCAGGCGATCTCTTAAAGCTGTCTGTCTATCCGCCAGTTCTTCGTAGGTCTGTTCGACTGCCTGTTGCGCAGTAATGACTTCTTCCCGCAGGCGCTGCTGGGCACCTTTTACATCGCCAGCGGCATTCTCGACCGCGAATCTTTGTGAAGCCACCGCCCCCATCAAGGTGGAAGGGTCCAGTTTTACATCTACCAGGGCACCTCTGGGCGTTCCAAGTTCTCCGTTGCTCATAAAATATTACTATAACTTAAAAAGTTACTGCGGTCAAACCCCTACGCGGTGTGCTTATGGATCAGCCGCGCTCTCGTCGTACCGACTACCTGCCCCAGCTCCACTTCCGACGCCTGCGCTATGCCGCGCATTGAACCGAAAGTTCTGAGAAGCTTCTTGCGGGTGGCCGGCCCGACGCCCGGGATATCATCCAGCAGACTGGCGGTCTGACGTTTGACCTTCAGTACGCTGTGATAACTGACGGCGAAGCGATGCGATTCGTCGCGGATACGTTGCAACAGCTTGACCAGATTGGTGTTATGCGGCAGATTGACCAGGATGAAGTCCTGGCTCTCGCTCATAAAGCCACCCAGGCTCTGTAACACCTCTGCATTCAAGCTGACGCCTGATTTGGCTTTATGGATCACGATCTGTTCTTCGCGTTTGGCTAGGCCGATGAATGGAATGCGACCGCAATCTTGCTCGTCGCGGGCCCGGATAGCGGCATCTAGCTGGCCTTTGCCACCGTCGATCAGCACCAAATCCGGCAAACCCCAGGCCTTGCGGTTGCGTTCGCTGAGGCGCCGCGTGAGCGTCTCGTGCATATTATAGAAGTCGTCATTGTGGTTCTTTTTGGTCTTAAATTTACGGTATTCAGCCTTATTGCTAACGCCGTTGGTAAAAACAACCATGCTGGCCACCACGTCGCTGCCTTGCATGTGCGAAATGTCGTAACCTTCGATCCTTCGCGGAAAATCAGCAATACTTAACATGTTAACCATTTCGTTCAGGGCATGGTCCTTACTGATGTCTAGGAACTCCTTATCGCTGAAAATCACATGTCGGTTGAGGCCACGCAGTGCGAACAGTTGGTTGCGAATTCGCGCGGCGGTCTCGAAATCCTTCTGTTTGGCCGCCCGGTTCATGTCCCGTTCCAGCTCCTTATCAATCGTCTTGCGACGGCCCTGGATGATGGCCATGAGCTTGCGCAGGTTGGCGCGGTAAGTCTCGAGCGTTGTCTTGCCCTCTTCCAAGCCCGGGTCCAGCCCGAGATGGTAGTGCAATGTGGCTCGTTTCTGGCCCGGGATGCGACGGGTGGCGAACGGGAAGGCCCGGCGCAGCAGTTTCAACGATTGGCGGACAGCATAGGTGCTGGTATACGGCCCGAAGTAGCGTGCGCCGTCATCGAGCGGCCGTCGGGTGGTGGTGACGGTCGGATAGTCGCTGTCGTAATCGATGCGGATATAGCTAAGTGCCTTGTCGTCGCGCAGCATGATGTTGTAGCGCGGCATGTAGCGGCGGATCATCTCAGCTTCCAAGAATAACGCTTCCAGTTCGCTGCCGACCGTCATCCAGTCGATGTCGGCGATTTCCTGAACCAGCGCCTCGGTCTTTGGGTCGCGGCCGCGCGACGCCTGGAAATACTGCCGCACGCGATTACGTAAGCTGGCCGCCTTGCCGACATAGATGATCTCCCCCTTCGCGTCTTTGTGGAAATAGACGCCGGGATCTTTCGGCAGCTCTTTGAGCTTCTTTTCGAGCACCTTGTTCATCTATCTATTTTAACAAGCCCGAACCGTTCGATGATGGCTTCGGCTGATTCTTCAGGTGTCAGTTTGGAGGTATCGAGCACAAGCGTGTTGTCGTCGATATTAACCCTGGTCTCCCGCGTCGTAACATACTGGCGGATATGTTCCGGATCGGTTGGTTTCCTAAGGCGCTGACGTGACACGTTACCGGCACGTTCATAAAGAATGTCGTTAGGTGCGTCAAGCCTGACATAGTGGATGGTGCCGTCGTATTGAGCCACGGCTTCGGTCATATCGCGCACGAACTCATGGCTGTGCGGTTCGTCGGTATAGGCCATGGTGAAAATAGTGTCTAAGCCGTAGTGCGCCGCTTCGGCGATGGTATCGTTACGCAGACGGAACAACAGGTCATGGCGACGTTTATCTTCGTCGTCAAAAAGCACCCGCACCACGTCGACCGTCAGATGATTGTAGAAGAACTTGTAGCCAGTCAGCTCGGATAGTTTCTTACCAACCGTGTGTTTGCCGGCCGCCGGCGGACCATGGATGACGATCAGTTTCATGCGAAGGTCTTCGTGTGTCTGACGCAGTATCGCTGCTCCGGTACGCAGCCCTCGCAGATCAGGATCAGGTCGTTGCAGGTCTTATCAGCACAGTTCTCATAATTGCTGGTAGCCGCTCCACAGTGGCTGCAGCTGCCAATGTCGACGGCTCCATTCGTGAAAGGTGTGGTCAGACGGTCATCGAAGACGTACAGCGAGCCTTCCCACAGACCGCCGTCGCCATACTGTTCGCCGTACTTCGCAATTCCGCCATCGATCTGGTAGACCTCTTCGAAACCTTCTTCTTTCATCAGCATGCTCAGGACTTCACAGCGAATGCCGCCGGTGCAGTAGGTCACGACCGGCCGACTCTTGAGTTTTTGGTATTTATCCTTCTTGAGTTCTTGCGGGAAATCACGGGTATGACGCGCATCCGTCACCACGGCATCCTTGAATTTGCCAACTGCCGCTTCGTAAGCATTGCGACCGTCGAAGAATATGACCTCGTCACCACGTTCCTCCACCAACTCATGGACTTGTTCCGGTTTCAGGCGTTTGCCGCCACCGACGATGCCACGTCTATCAACCTTAATCTTGTCGGGTACGCCGAACGTCACGATCTCTGGACGTACCTTTACGGAAAGGCGCGGAAAATCATCGCGGCGGCCATCGCTCCATTTGAATTCCACATCTTTGAATGCCGGATACGCTTTGGTCTGCTTGACGTACGTTTTCAAGTCATCCAGGTCGCCGCCGACCGTGCCGT
>DATNAB010000101.1:0-7243 GCA_035573115.1 Verrucomicrobiia bacterium | reverse complement strand
TATGCAGATGTGCTTTGAAGCGTGATACCTCGGTCTGCGTCTTGATGCTATAGGAGTATTCTTGCATGCCCGGGATACCAAAGTAGTTGGTGACTACCCCGAGTGCCAGGATGAGTGAGTCGTAGCCAAAGGCCGTACCGTCCTCGGTCGTGACCGTTTTGGCCTTGCGATCGAGCGCGACGGCCCGCCCTGTGGCGAGCGTGACGTTCCGATCCTCGAAGATGCGTGCCAGCGGAATGCTGGAGTTAGCCCGCTTGCCACCAGTGGCGGTGTGATAAAGCGTCGGATAATAGCGCAGGTCGGTGTCGTCGCTGAGCAACGTGATCTGAAAGCGCGAATCTTCAGCCAGCTCGAGGGCGGCCTTAACGCCCCCAAAGCCGCCGCCGACCACCAGGACACGCTCGGTTTTGCTCATATTGGTTATGATTATACAGGAATAGGAGCGTCATCAACCACCAATGACAGCTTGAAGGTAGCGTTCCCAGTCTTTATCCACCGGGATTTCAGGAACGCCCTCTTGTAACTTCTTAGCAACACCGCGTTTATAGAAACGATTGATGGCCTCGGCTAGCGATGTTGCATCCCCGGGTTCGCAGAGTAATCCGTCCACGCCGTCATGGACCTGCACGGGGAGCGAACCGACACGCGTAGCGATGACCGGCGTGCCGTAAGCGTGTGCCAGATGGACGTTCCATGAGGCTGTGCCCGATTTGTAGGGTAACACTACAGCATCAGCGCCGGCGATGTAGTCAGCCAGATCATCCGCTGGTACGTAGCCGTCGCGTAAGGTGACGCGGCGCTGCAGGCGTAGACGTTTTATAAGCTGTTCATACGGTTTGGGACCGCCCCAAAACTCTCCGGCAACTGTCAAAGTAATATCTGGCGTCTTGGTGAGGGCCTCAAGCAACACATCGAGCCCTTTATAAGGCCGTACAAAACCGAAGAGTAGCAGGTTCTTAGAAAGCCGGCGTGTGACTGCCCGCTTCGGTGCATCCAGCATTACCAGCGGCAGATCGGCCAGTATTGGGGACTTGCCACTGAGGTGTTCGGCTAGCTCGGCCTGGGATTCGCTATGAACGATAACTCGCTCGCAGCGTCTAAGTACTGCCCTAGCAAACGTTCGGTCGCCGGGCCGCGGCTCATGTGGCAGCACGTTGTGGCAGATGACGGTTACGGGAGGTCGCTGGCGCCCCAGTGCGCGCAGCATACCCCAATACACCGGCCCTTGAAACGTTGGTACCCACCAGATGAAGATCAGCTGGTCGAAGCTTCGCAGACGGCGCCCCCAGCGTCCCCATCCGGCCGGATTACGCCAAGATAGCACGCGTTTGGTGCCCGGGTGCGTCGGCAATTCCGGCTTATTTTGCGGTACGAACTGTTCGCCAGGGTAGAAGAACGGGTACTGCGTGCGCCAGGAGATGATCTCCACCTCATGGCCTGCGCCACTCAGCCGATGAGCCAGCTCAGTCGTATGCTGGGCGATACCGCCTTTATAGGGGTGGGCTGGACCGATAATCGCGATACGCATCTTACCCATGAGTATAGCAAAGGGTTGCCAGGGTATCGTAAAGCCCTTAAGCTTAGGAGTATGGATGGCATTAAAAACGGCCTCGAGAAGGCCGGTTTCAAGGGTGAATCTGATGACTCTCCCGCCGCGCTCGACCATTACAGCCACGACGCCTCGATGTTCGAGCTACGCCCTAAGCTTATTGTCAAACCGAAGGACGGAACTGACGTTGAAAAGCTTGTCAAACTAGTCGCCGCTAAGAAGAAGGACATGCCTGGCCTCAGCCTGACCGCGCGCTCGGCCGGCACGGATATGTCCGGCGGCGCCATCAACGATTCCATCATCGTCAACTTCTTGGAGCATTTCACTACAATTGAGAACGTCACGGCCGTCAGCGCCCAGGCCCAGCCCGGCGTGTTCTACCGCGACTTCGAGCCAGAGACGCTCAAACACGGCTCCCTGATGCCGACCTACCCTGCTTCCCGCGATCTGGCGAGCATCGGGGGTATGGTTAACAATAACTCTGGCGGCGAGAAATCGTTGGAATTTGGCAAGACCGAGGACTTTGTGACCGAGCTGCGTTTCGTGTTCAGCGACGGGGTGGAGCGCACCGTCAAACCGCTTACCAAGACCGAGCTCAACAAGAAGATGAAACAGAAGGATTTCGAGGGGGAAGTTTACCGCAAGCTATTCAAACTAGTTGATAAGAATTATGACGTCATCAAGGCGGCCAAACCTCACGTCACCAAGAATTCGACCGGCTACAACCTGTGGGACGTCTGGGATCGCGAGAAAGGCGTGTTTGATCTCACCAAATTGATTGTCGGCGCCCAAGGGACGCTCGGCTTCGTCACCGACATCCATTTTCGGCTGGTGCCGGCCCGTCCACACTCAGGGCTTTTGGTGCTATTCATGAAAGATATCGACGATTTGGGCGAGGTCATCTCCAAGGTGCTGCAGTCCAAGCCGGCCACATTCGAGTCGTTTGACGACGCTACGCTGTGGCTATCTATCCGTTTCATGCCCAGCTTCCGGCGGATGCTCGGTTGGAAGGGTTTCTTCCATCTGCTACTCAGCTTGATACCCGATGGTCTGCAGCTGCTACGTGGCATCCCGAAACTCATCTTAATGGTTGAGTTCAACGGCGAGACCGAAGATGAGGTGCGCGCAAAGGTCCACGCCCTGCACGGCGAACTTAAGAAGAAGCGCGCCCGCTACGAGATCAACGGTTTCGAAGAAGATCCCACCGAGGGTAAATCGGAGAAATTCTGGGTAATGCGCCGCTACAGCTTCCAGCTACTTCGGAGCAAGGTCAAAGATAAGCACACGGCACCGTTCATCGATGACCTGGTGGTACCGCCGAACCATCTGAGCGCTTTCCTGCCCCAGCTGCGTGCGATCATCAAAAAGTACAGACTCCAGGCGACCATCGCCGGTCATATGGGTGATGGTAATTTCCATATCATTCCGCTGATGAAACTCGAAGATCCCATGGATCGCAAGAAAATCCTGCCGGCTATGAAGGCCGTGAACAATCTGGTGCTCAAATATGGCGGTTCTTTAAGCGGCGAACACAATGACGGTCTGGTACGCGGCCCCTGGCTGGAACAGATGTACGGTAAAGAAGTGCTTGATCTGTTCCGTGAAGCAAAACGCATCATGGATCCTGAAGGCATCTTCAACCCCCACAAGAAGGCTACTGCGGACTGGGAATACAGTTTCTCCCACATCCGCGAGCACTTCTAAGGCAAAATTGAACCGAGTGACCACATCGTTGAGAGTAGTAGTACCACCACAAGCGAGAAGAGGAACATGCCTTTCGCCCAGGCTACGTTATCCCTGACGCTGAAGCTTCTGAGGCCTTTGTAGAGCCAGTACAAACCGGTGCTGCCCATGACGATGGCAAACGTCCAGCCGGTGTAGCCACGAAGGCTTAGATCGACTACCGCCAACGTGAAAGCCAACGTATAAAAAATCATTTCGATCTTGGTGTTGCGCTCGCCCTTGACCAGTGGCAACACCGGGATGCCAGCTGACTTATAATCTTTGGAGCGGCGGATAGCGATTGCGTAGAAATGCACCATTTGCCAGCAGACCATGATCAGGAAGATAATGCCGGCACCCAAATCGAGGTGCCCCGTGACAGCGGCATAGCCGGCCACCGGCGGAGCCGCTCCGGCCACACTGCCGACTAGCGTGCCATAGGGCGAGTGCCGTTTCACGTATCCGTATATCACGATGTAGTCGACGAAAGCGATCAGACCGATGAGGGCCACAAGGTCACTTACATACACTAACAATATCCGGAATCCGGCTATCGCTAGCAAGCAGGCATAAAGCATGGCTGCGCTCTTTGATATGTGGCCGGCAGCCAAGGCACGCTTCTTGGTGCGTACCATCTTGGCATCGATACCGCGGTCGATATAGTTGTTGAAAGTGCACGCTGAAGCGATAACTAGTGAGGTGCCCAAGAGAGTACCTACGAATAGCTTGAAGTCGATGTGCCACTGGCAGGCTAACAGGAACGCGCCGATGAGCGTCAGTGCGTTGCCATACACAATACCCGGTTTAGTGAGCCGGTAGTAAGTTTTGAGAGAAGTTATTGGCCGTATCCTTCATCGTGGATTATGAGCTGATCGGTCTGGGACGGGGTGGTCAACTGATGCGTGTGACTGTACTGCAGGTTCTTCATGATCCAAAGCGTGCCAAAGACCAGGATACCTACCACCATAACGGCGAACAAGGCGACCGTCAGGTTCCAGCGTGGTCGTGATTCCCGCCCCATATGCAGGAAGAATATTAGCTGGACAAGCAGTTGGGCGACAGCCAACGCGCCCAGGATATAAACCAGGCTCCAGCCGCTGAGCGTCCCCTTACTGGTCAGTATATAGGCGGCGACAGTCAGTACTATCGATAGCACAAACCCGATCGTGTAGGTGCGAATGCTGCCGCCGTTGTGCTCGTGCTTGACCACCACGACTTTAGGTTCATTCATACGGCTGCCCTCCCCATCAGATAGACGATGGTGAAGATGAATATCCAGATGATGTCCAGGAAATGCCAGAACAGGCTGAGCATAGTCAGCTGGCGTTGCGTCGTGCGTCCCAAGCCTTGTTTGGCAGTCCGGACCATCAACACAGCCATCCAAAGCAGCCCCACCGTTATATGTAACCCATGGGTGCTGACGAGCGTGAAGAAGGACGATAGGAAGCCGCTCCGCCGCCAACTATTACCTTCTTGCACCAAATGATGGAATTCGGTGACTTCCATGGTCAAGAAGAACAGACCTAAGAGGAAGGTTATGCCGAGCAGTATCAATACTTGCTGCCGGTCACGCCGTCGGACGGCCAACATAGCCAGGCCGCAGGTGAAGCTGCTGGTAAGCAGCGCCAGGGTCTCGACCAGTACAAACGGCAGGCTGAAGATATCATTTCCGCCAGGGCCGCCGAAGGTGCTATCACGAAGGACCGCGAACGTGGCGAAGAGCGTGGCGAACAACACGCAGTCGGTCATCAGATATACCCAAAAGCCGAAGATGCTCTTGGCGTCTGCCTCCTGGCGTTCGATCTGCCGCTCCAGCGCCGCTTCACTCATGTCTTTTCTCCTTCCAGCTTGGCTATCTTGGCCGCCGTGATACGGTATTCATGCTCGCCACTGGTGGTGCGGATGATCAGGGCCAAGATGATGCCGAGCAGGCCGAGCACGGCCAACCACCAGATGTGCCAGACCACGGCGAAACCGCCAACGAAGGCCAAGGCAGCGATAATGAGGCCGCCAGACGAGTTCTTGGGTAGATAAATGTCTTCGTACTCCGGCTTTTCGACCTTCTTCTTGCGCTTTAGGGTCCACCAGGCGTCGCGACCGGTGATCTCCGGGATAACAGCGAAGTTATAGACGGGTGGCGGTGACGTCGTCGACCACTCTAACGTTCGGCCGTTCCAAGGGTCGCCAGTGGTGTCGCGGTTCTCATCTCGTTTCCAGATGCTGTAGGCCAGCTGCAGTATTTGGAAGCCGACACCCATGAAGATAACGGCCGCGCCCACTGCCGCTACGACGAACAGCCCCTGCCAGCCGAGGGAAGCATCGTAATGGTCAAGCCGCCGCGTGGCGCCCATCAGCCCTAAAATGTACAGCGGTATGAAGGCCAACAGAAAGCCGACGAACCAACACCAGTATGCGTAACGTCCTAGTCGTTCGTTCAGACGGAAGCCGAAGATCTTCGGAAACCAGTATGTCAGACCAGCGAAATAGCCGAAGACCACGCCGCCGACAATCATTGTATGGAAGTGCGCAACTAGGAATAGACTGTTATGTACCTGGAAGTCGATGGCCGGCACGGCCATCATCACTCCGGCTAGTCCGCCGATACTGAACGTCACTACGAAGCCTAAGAACCACAGCATCGGAGTAGCGAATTTGATGCGTCCGTGATACATGGTGAATAGCCAGTTGAAGATTTTCACTCCAGTCGGCACGGCGATTATCATGGTCATGATGCCGAAGAAAGCGTTGACGTCCGCCCCGGCTCCCATGGTGAAGAAATGGTGCAGCCAGACGATGAACGACAGGAAGGCGATGGCAATCAGGGCTGCCACCATCGAAGCGTAGCCGAACAGCCGCTTACGCGAAAAGGTCGCGACTACTTCCGAATAAACGCCGAACGCGGTCAATACCAAGATGTAGACTTCAGGATGACCCCAGGCCCAGATCAGATTGACGTAGAGCATGGCATTGCCCCCGCCCCCGGCCGTGAAGAAGTGCATGCCGAGCGTGCGGTCCAGCGCCAGCATGGCCAGCGTGGCCGTCAGGATCGGGAACGCGAAGATAATCAGCACCGTCGTGCACAGCACGCTCCAGCAGAACATCGGCAATCGCATCATAGTCATGCCCGGTGCGCGCATGCGCAGGATGGTCACTAAAAAGTTGATGCCACCGAGGAGACTGCCTACCCCGGCGATCTGAAGTGCCCATATCCAATAATCGACACCAACGCCGGGACTGTAAGCCAACTCGGAAAGAGGCGGATAGGCCAGCCAGCCGGCGGCCGAGAATTCGCCGATGAGTAGCGACGTATTGACGAGCAACATGCCGGCCGTGAACAACCAGAAACTGGTGGCGTTGAGGAACGGAAAAGCCACGTCACGGGCGCCGATCTGCAAGGGTACCACCAGGTTTATGAGGCCGAACATTAAGCCCATGGCTACGAAGAAGATCATGATGGTGCCGTGGGCCGAGAAGATCTGCTGGAAATGGTCGGAACTTAAGAAACCGTGTGACGAACCGGCGCTCAGTGCTTGCTGGGCACGCATCATGCCGGCGTCAACCGCCCCCCGTAGCAGCATCAGGAGCGCCACGATGATGTACATGACGCCGATTTTCTTAGGGTCAAGTGAAGTCAGCCACTCTTTCCAGAGCCATTTCCAGCGACGGGTGTAGGTTAACACACCGGCGACTACCACTAGGGCTAAAACCATAGTCAGTTGCCCGCCTAGTACGATCAGACCGTGGTTAAAGGCGCTCCAGTCCAGCTTGCCCAACATCTAGCTTCCTCCTTGCGGCGCCATGAAACTGACGACGATCCGATCATAAAGGTCGGGGGTGGCCAGCGAGTATGCCGTGACCGGATTATTCTCGCTGGGGCGGGCTAGCTTTTGGAACGAGTCGGCCGTCAATTGAGGTGAAGACGTACGGGCGGTAGTCATCCAGGCATTGAATTCGGCTTTCGGACCAGCGTGG
>DATNAB010000100.1:0-3553 GCA_035573115.1 Verrucomicrobiia bacterium | reverse complement strand
CGAAGTGGCTATCAACATCACCACTCAACCGGAACAGTTCATTGCCAAGGGCGAGGTGCTCGATTTCGACGGCTTCATGAAGGTGTACGGGGGCGGCAAGGAAGACGTCCTGCTACCAGTCCTCAAGACCGGCCAGGAGCTGGAAGCCCAGGCACTGAGCGCCACCGAAACCTTTGAGCGGGCTCCGGCCCGCTATTCGGAAGCCACGCTGGTGAAAAAGCTCGAAGACTTAGGTATCGGCCGCCCCAGTACCTACGCACCGACCATCCACACTATCCAGGTCCGTGGCTACGTCGAGAAGACCGATCTGGAAGGCGAAGAACGCCAAATCACCGAGGTGCGGCTGGAAAACGGCCAGGTGAACACCACTAAAACTTCGGTCATCACCGGCGCCGATAGGGGTAAACTGGTGCCGACTGGCATTGCCGAAGTCGTAAACGACTTCTTGGTCAAGCATTTTCCTTCGGTGGTTGATTATGATTTCACGGCCAAGGTCGAGAACGACTTCGACAATATTGCCGACGGCAAGGAATCCTGGGAACAGATGATCGCCGCCTTCTATAAGGATTTCCACCCGCTGGTGGAGCAATCCGAGGATGTGCCGCGCAACGACGTCTCGCAAGCCAGGGAACTGGGGTCGGACCCCAAGAGCGGGGAACCGATTTATGCCCGGTACGGCCGCTATGGCCCGATGCTGCTCAAGGGTCGCACCGAAGATGAAAGCAAGAAACCGGTCTTCGCACCTATGCCTAAGGGGGCTACCATCGATACCGTCACCCTAGAGCAGGCACTTGAGATGTTTAAATTGCCCCGCAGCGTCGGCAAAACCGCCGACGGGCAGGAAATCAAGGCTAATATCGGCCGTTTTGGTCCGTATATACAGGTCGGGAAGACTTTTGTCTCCATCAAGCCGCTTGACCCTCAAATAATCACCGAAGATGAAGCACGCGAGCTCTATGAGGCCAAACTGGCAAAAGACGCTGCCAAGCACATCAAGGAGTTCAAGAGTGGTCTGAAGATTCTGAACGGCCCTTACGGCCCTTACATCACCGATGGCAAGAAGAACGCTCGTATCAGTAAGGAACAGGACCCGGCAGCCTTAACGGAAGAAGAGGCCAAAAAGCTGTTGGCGGCCGCCCCCGCCAAACGCCGGCGCGGCCGCGCATTATCTAAAGCAAAGAAATAGCCACTCCGTAAAGGTGGTGGCGTGATAGTATTTTTACAACATAGACTACGCAGGAATGTCATCATTGTGCTAGAATAAAATATACCAGTTGTAGGTGTTGACTTTTAAAATTATTAGTTTTATAATACTGGTAAAGTCACTAGTAAATAACTGAGGAAAACCATGCCCCAAACTCCAGCTGCAGCCACGGTAGACCAGGTACAGACCGAGAAACTCGTCAGTGATATCCTGGCCACCGTCGACCGCGAACGCGAACGGGAGATCATCGCCCGCCGGTTCGGCCTGTTCGACCGCAAGGAAACGCTGGAACAGATCGGCGAAATGCTCGGCATCACCCGCGAAAGGGTACGCCAGCTGGAAAAGTCGGTCATTACGCGACTGCGTGCCTCGGCAGAGCAGGGACAGCTGCCTCACGTCGCTGATTTCCAGACCGCTCTGCTCGAACTATTGCACCAGGACGGTGAGACGGCCCGGGTCAGCGCCATCGCCGCTCAGCTGGCCAGCGGCAACCCCAGCCGGGAAGAGCAGGCCCGCGTCGCGTTCTTAAGCCAACTCAGCCCCGACGTCGCCGTCATCACCGAAGATGATAATTTCTATTACAGCGTGGGCGTGAAGAGCGTGCGTGACGAGAAAGCCCTGAAAAGTGCCGTGAGCGACCTGATCCAGACGATTGCCGATTTGGGTGAACCCAAGCCTATCGAAGAGATCGCTAAGGCTGCCGGCATGGATGATCCCAAGCAGACCGCCGCCCTGGCCAGCGTCTCCAAGCACTTGGCTACGCTGAACGGCCGCTGGGGTCTCGTCAAGTGGCCTATGGTCAACCCCAAGAACATCCGCGACAAAATCTACGTCATCCTCAAGGAAAACGGCAAGCAGATGCACTTCAACGAGATCGCCAAGGCCATCAAGGACAGCGATTTCAAACGCAAGGACGTCACCACCCAGGCTATCCACAACGAGCTCATCAAGGACAAGCGTTTCGTTCTGATCGGGCGGGGCATTTACGCCCTCAAGGAGTGGGGTTATCAGAAGGGCACCGTCGCCGATGTTATCGCCGATGTCCTGCGTGATGCTAACGAGCCGCTGCACCGCGACGAAATCGTCAAGCGCGTCCTCAAGAGCCGTTTCGTGAAGGAAACCACCATCCTGCTGAACCTGCAGGGCAAACCGCAGTTCAAGCGCGTGGCCAAAGCCACCTACGCCCTGGCCGAATAAGTCAGAAGAGAGCAATTGATAATATGGGCATTCTCGACGGCGGAGGGAAGCTGACCCCTACGGAAGCGCTGGAACTGGGACTCTATGACATCAGCCCCGAAGCCAGGGGTTCAGGCTTGCCGGTCTTGGAACCGACCGTACGAGTGGCTCAGCAGCCGCATGAGATGCGCCAGGCCGCTGATCGCGCCGCTAGTTTCACACGGGCTATCCGCTTCATCCCGCCCACCTACGCCGCTGGCAAACTCACGCTCAGAGAAGGCGTGCAGTTGTTGGATGACGAGCTACTGGAGGTCGCCGAACATTGCGGCGCATTGGTCATCAGTCACAGATGGGGTCTGATCAATGCCAGGTCACAGCCGTACACCCGCCATCCCCAGAGTCCTCTGGTGCCCTCTGGATATATGCTAGTTGCCGAAGTCGACGCTCTGAAGGATCCTCGACCATTATCTCCGCCCAGCGTGAACGCTGTTGAAGAGGGCGTGTTCGCATACCGCTGTGCCAAGCAACCGGATCAGCCATTCCTGAGCGATCTGTATCCTGAGCAGTTCCTCGAGACCGCAGGAGAGGCACCTGCAGACCAACCGCGCCTATACTTGACCGATATCGATGGTCGCTTCAAATAATCCTTTTAAAAATATATTGTACAAAATACGAACACGAGGTAAGTACCAATCGGCAGGAGTATGACTGCAAGGCCAGGATTTAAGACCGCCAGTGGGCGGCAGAGCAGGTCCGCAGTAGGAAAATAAAAGCGAGCTGGGCAGCGCCGGGCAAAAAAGCTGGGCGGCAGGCGCAGCAGAGCATCATCATCCAGCCATAGACATGACGTCGCACAATGTAGATTTTACGACTCGTATATTAGATCTATAGGTGGTTAACGATACCCCTGCTGCAGGGGAGTTATTTTGGGAAATGCCTCGTTTGCAGGTTTTTCGCGCGGTCTTGCCGCACGCCTGTGCCTTCCGCGCAGACATGAAGCACACGTCCAAGACGCGGCTTGTAGGCTCCTCTGATAGCCCTAGTGCTTGAATGTGATTTACAACACTATTTGACTTTTCCACAGTTATGTCGTGAAAACCTTGCTTTTTATTGCTTTCTCTTACATTATTTCTGTGGACTGCTTTCCCCTGCCTTTTCGCCCTATTTATTAAT
>DATNAB010000099.1:0-6207 GCA_035573115.1 Verrucomicrobiia bacterium | reverse complement strand
AATGCATATTCGTATGCAAGAGACGAGCGAGGCGCGGCTTTTTTAATTTATGGCAGAACAGAAGTATAACACCGGACCCGGTATAGAGGCGGAAACCCCGCAGCACACCATCCAAGGTCCCTTATTCGACGACGAAGACCCCCTCGACCTTGACGTCCACGGCGGACTGGTCGTGTTGGACGGCGGCCAGATAGCCGAGATCACACCCACCAGGTTCATCCCCGAAGGCGGCGACACCAGCATAGACGGTGCACGGCTGCAGCCTTTGCCGTTCCAGGTAGTGGAAACGGAGACCGGCCGGGAAATCCAGTGGCGACAGACGCCGCATGATGAGCCGTACACTCCGGCCACGCCGACTATCGGCCTGGAGATGGAGTCGCTGACAATGCGCTACAGCAACGGCCGTTGGTGGAATATCTCTGAAGATGGCAACACCATACGCTACCCAATCGAAGGTCCGGAAGACGGATGGTTGACCGAACCGGCCCATCGCCGTGGGCATCAGCCGGAACTGCTGAAGAATACAACCGAAGATGGTTCACCGGTCGAACAGTTGTCGCGAGGCTATGGCGAGTTCAAAGGAAGCGCCGAACGCCAGAAGTACAACAAGCAGGCCTGGATGGCGGATCACGGCCTGGCGGCCGTTCCACTGGGCGCCTATCCCGAATCCGTCACCGAGGCTGACATCACGGAGCATCCCTATACCCAGATGCTGAAGCGTCTGATGCCACGCGTGCTTGAATATGCTGCTTGTCTGTCGGAACAGATCAACATCCAATGGGAGAGCCCGGAAGCCGGTGCTTTCGCTCTGAATGCCTATGAAATGCTGGCGCCAGTCTTGGGTCTGGTGACTGCCTCGTCACCGGCCCGCGATGGTTCGCTCCGTACGACTCTAGAACAACACTACGGACGCAATCCGGACTTCGCGGCTGCCGATAACGCCGCCGATTATGAAGAGCTGCACGAGCTTGTACGCAGCGAGCTCGGGCCGTTCATGGATACGGCGCCGTATGATTGGCGTGAGCTGGCTCGCGGCTACGGTTCACCAGGCGGCGGTGTGATGACCCGTCCGGCTCCGACCGACATCGAGGGTATTCTCCGCGAGGGCGATCGCCAGCTCCGAAGCAGTGAAGCCATGACTGTGAATCGGGTGTTCGGAACGCATGCCAACCGCTGGCGTCCCGATAAGAACGTCGTAGAAATCGCTAACCTCAGTGTCGGTGGTGATCATCCGGACAAGATGGCGGCGGCCGAGGAAATGGTCATCAAGACCGTCATCGCCCTCCAGGAGTATTATCGTGATAGCGAAGCTGAAGCGACCTACGATCCAGAATGGCTGGGCGTCATCCCGGCGCCGTACGAGCGCGACGATATGGATTCCCGCCAACGTCTTGTCGATGTGGCACGGGCCAACACCATGATCTTCACCATGTTCGGCAAGGACCGCGATCTCTATGATGCTGATTGGCAGGAACGCACTCCGACCGAGATTTTTGAAGTGTTCGCCCATTTCATCGGTCGGTACGGACCTGAGCCGCTGTGTCCGGAAACGATGAGGGAAATCTATGCCACGCTGCAGCCGCCACCCGAATATAAGGACACTCATAGCATCAACGAGCCACTGGCCGACTTCTTCAAAAAGGGCAGCAGCCTCACGGCCACCGAAGCGATCCGCCGCGCCGAACCGCTCGACAACCTTGATCCGCCAATCCATCTGAACCACGTCGTGCGCCGTCTTGCCACCTACGCCTACCGCAAACGCATGGAGCGTCACGAAGCCGAGCTGCGACAGGAAGCGGCCGCTGAGAGCTGAACGGTGGCCAGAAGGCGCTGTTGATACTACAATAATAAGCATGACATCCAGCCAGGAAGCCGAAACGCTCGACCGGATACTGGCTGATCTGGTGGCCTTCAAAACGGTTAGTGGCCAATATGAGGCGGCGCTGGGCTGCCTCGACTATGCCGAAGCTTATCTGACGCGATGCGGCATGCATATAAGGCGGAAAGAATACGACGGATTCCCGGCGTTGGTGGCGACCAGCCGCTCCACCAAACGACCCAAGGTCCTGCTCCAGGCGCACATCGACGTCGTGTCCGCGCCCGACAGCTGCTACCAGATGCAGGAAAAGGACGGCAGACTGTTCGGCCGCGGTGTGTTCGACATGAAGTTCGCGGCCGCTATCTTCTTGAAGCTGGCCGGCGAGCTGCAAGACCGGCTAACCGATTATGATTTCGGCATCATGCTGACCAGCGACGAAGAGATCGGCGGATTGCACGGCGTCAAGATGTTGCTTGACGACGGTTACGGCGCTGACGTATGTGTACTACCGGATGCCGGCAAAGGCTGGAAGATCGAGACCAGTCACAAGGGTTGCTGGATCGGACGGGCCTATGCTAAAGGTCTGGCTGCGCACGGCTCGAAGCCCTGGGACGGCGACAACGCTATCGACCGGCTGATTGACGCGCTGTGTGAGATCCGGGAATTGTTCAAAGACCAGGACGAAGATAGCGATACGTTAAGCGTCAACCAAATTGTCGGCGGCGCAGTCGTCAATCAGGTAGCCGACAAGGCCGAAGCTGTCATGGATCTGCGCTTCCTTGATGATGAGAGTTTCGCTCGGCTGCAACGGGAAATGAATGAGATCGCCAAACGTCACAAGGTATCGCTCGAAACGGTCAGACACATCACCGTTTCGCAGACCAATGTCGACCATCCCCTGGTACAGCCATTCCTGGCAATCGCTGAACGTCTGCACGGTGAACCGCTCAAGCGGGTCCGTTCGCTCGGCATGAGCGACGCGCATTATTTCACTAAGCAGGGAACACCGGTGATCCTGGTGCGGCCGGATGGTGGCGGTTCGCACGGCGACAAAGAGTGGATCGATAAGACCGATCTAGGGGTTTACTTCGAGCTGGTTAAGGCCTATGTAGAAGAGGTGAGCGCTAGAGCTTCTTCAGACCGTTGACCACGGTCTGACTATCGGTGGTGGCGGCCTTGATGTTACTCTGGGCAGTCTTCAGTTTGTCACGGTAGCCGCTGAGTAGCTGGTGGTCACTATTGTAGTCGCTCGGCTGGAGGTTGATGATGCTGGACTCAACACTGCTGGAAATCTGCTGGGCGGCCGTCGTCTTAGCCGTCATGTCATTCAGCGTGTTCTGCAGATCCGTCACGTCTTTGCCACTGTTCTTGGCGTTTGTGAGACGGCTTTGCAGCTTGGTTGCTAGGTCAGTCAGTTTACCCTCGGCGACCTGTTGGTCATCAGCCGCCTTGACCAGCTGCACTTTCGGCACGACCAGGGCATAGACCCGGTAGTCGCTGAAGATGCTCTGAGCGTCGGCTTTGGCAGTGGCCAGGTCGGAATCCGCATCAAGCTTAGTCTTTAAGGCTGTTAGGCCGCTGATCTCGGTGCTGACTTCGTTTGACAGACTGTTCTTATCGCTGCTCGTCAGTTTCTGCGCCCCGTTGATCTTATTACTTAACGTGTTAAGTGTTGTTAGGCGGCGGTTGATTTCCCGATCACCCTTATTAATGATGGCCTTGATCTTTGCTTGGTCGGCCTGGTTGCCGGCATCAGAGGCGGCAGTATTTGTAGTGGCCGGCGTGGTACCGGAACGGGTGGCGACCGCTGAAGCCGGAAGCGTGGCTAGACTCAAGATGGCGGCCAGGGTGCCGCTGACGGTGATGAATCGCTTGGTGATGCTGTGTTTCATAAAACGTTGCTCCTTCTTCAAAGTCTTATCTTAACCAGGAAAGCTGTGAATCTACTTAAGGCAGGGAGGTAAAGGTCGAATTATCGTTCAGGCTGCCGCTGGCGGCGTTCAGGTCCTTGCTACCTTGATTGTCGCTACTATCGATACTGTTGACATCGTTCTGCAGGCTTTGATTATCAGTGCCGTTGCCTGTCATTTGCGAACTGCCGCCGGAGTCCTTCTGATCAGTGTGCCGGGTATGAAAGACATACCAGCCGGCCAGCGCAATGACAGCCACGATAACGACGACGAGCAGTTCCACAAGACTGCTAAAACCCCGTTGATCCTTCGTCATATGGCCCATGAATGTTACTGTACGGCAAAACGTCAGCGGTTTGCAATGCCCTCGCTTGACCATCATCGGTTACCCCGTTAGGCTAAGGGAATGGCGAAGCTTGATAAAGCAAAAAAACTGGTCGGAAAACACCTGCCGCGGACCCTCAAACCCGATCGCGACCTCACGCCTGATGACGTACGGGAAGCCCGTGCCTACATCGCCGACTACTGGACCAAGGTCGAACGTTATCACCCCAAGGATGACGACAGCTTGCTCGGTCTGCCGAAACCCTATCTGGTGCCGTCGTTCACCGTCAAAACCGGCTTCGACTATAACGAACTTTATTACTGGGATAGTTATTTCATGGTGCAAGGGTTGCTCGATGAGGCTCATCGCGAGCTAGCCATGGGTATCCTGGAGGATCTCATCACATTGTTCAAGCGCTTCAAGGTCATTCCGAACGCTTCCCGCACCTACTTGACTGGTCGGTCGCAACCACCACTATTGACTAGCTTCATCTTCGATATCTATCAGCACTATCATCTCGATGAGAAGTGGCTGAAAGCCAACATCGAGGTTGCCAAAGAGGAATATAAGACGGTCTGGATGGGTAGCAAGAAACCGAACGAACGTAATGTTTATCGAGGCCTAAGCCGCTACTACGACATCAATTATCTGCACGATCTGGCCGAAGCCGAGAGCGGCTGGGACATGACGCCGCGTTTCGATCGCAAAGCCCTGAATTTCCTACCTGTCGATCTCAACGCGTTGCTCTATAAATATGAGACGGATTTTGCCCGTGCGGCCCGCATCCTGGGCGATCGGCGCGAGGCTGCATTCTGGGACGATGCCGCCAATATCCGCAAGAAGACCATGAACGAACTGATGTGGGACCGGGTACGCGGTCTGTACTATGACTACAATCACGTCAAACAGAAGCGCGGCGGCACCAGTAGCCTAGCGGCCTATTTCCCGATGTGGGCCGGCCTCGTCAGCGACGCCCAGGCGGCGACGATGGTGCGTTCATTGCGCCGCTTCGAACAGAAAGGAGGCCTGGCAACCACCGACGCTCTGCCGCTCGGCCAGTTCATGCTCGGCAGCATGCCCACGCAGTGGGCTTATCCGAACGGCTGGGCACCACTCCACTTCATCGTCGTACGTGGTCTGGAACGTTACGGCTACCACAAGGACGCCCGGCGTATCGCCATGAAGTGGTTGCAGTCCAACCTGCTCTGGTTTAACGCTCACCATACCTTCCTGGAGAAATATAACGTGGTCTCGCCAGACAAACCACCGCTCAAAGGATTGTACCCGTCACAGACCGGCTTTGGCTGGTCCAATGCCATCTTCGAGCGGTTTTGCCAGGACTATATAGATCGGTCCGAATAGGGGTGGCGCTGCCGTTGCTGTGTGATATAATGCACATCATGAAAGCGAGTTTCGGAAGCAAACGGATGATGATGCCTATGTCCATGCGCAGCCCTAGGCCGACTTCATAGTACTTCCAAACTCAGACAACACAATCGGCCTAGGGCCGATTTTTTGGTTTGTGTTGCCTAACCATAAGCTGAATAAGGAGCTACAAGCAATGAGTAAGCAAACAGGTGATAAATTAACGGTTGTCAGCGGTCTCGTCGATCCCTCGCTGGCATTGGATACCTTAGGTGAGTTCGGGACTTTGTTCAGGAGGCCGCGGCCCCTGGAACAGGCGGTCGGGCAGAAAGGCATCTTGGCCTCGGCGGCCTCACTGGAAGGGACGGCTGTCGGCGAAGTCGTGGACCTGGTTAATACCGAGGTCGCTGAACATGGTCACAGCGTCGGCACGGCTCTGGACGGCCACCCGGTGCAGACGTTCGAGCTGTCAGACGCTAGCACCCCCTTCAGACAACGTCTCACCGAGCAGGTCGACGGACTGGTCTTCGCCGCCCTCAGCGGCAGGGTCGCTATACAGGTCGGCGAAAGTGGCGCTGACTTACTGCCAGGAGACGTGGCATTCATCGAAGGTGATGGAGCCGGAACGGTCCATAGCATCTCGGCGTTGCCGGGCAGTTTCGCGACCGGACTCCTTATCGGTACGACTGCAGGTGTGACTGAAAGAGTGCCAGAACTGGCCCAAGCCGCTTGAGGTATTTCATTTCGAAACACAAAACAGGTAAGCTGGTAGGATGAGTAACTACTTC
>DATNAB010000098.1:0-8373 GCA_035573115.1 Verrucomicrobiia bacterium | reverse complement strand
CCCGGGTTGCGGCGTCTGAGACCTCGACGCAGACGCCGGAGGCGCCGATCATCTCCGGGGTCTTCACCCCTGGATCGTTCAGTTCAGGCAGATCCATATCCTCGAGAAGGCGATAGGTCAGCTCGACTATTTCTGCAGCTGCCGCGTGGTCGCTGGCAGCGATATGACGTAGTTCTCCCATATCATTCCAGCATACCATAAGCTTTTGACATTTTCAATAAAAGATTATTTAGAATTTATTAGGCAATACATTGACATCTAAACAATAGCGTGATATCATAAGCGGAGTTTCGAAAGAAATAAGAGGGTTTTCAGCCTTAGCGGGCCGGAAACCCTTTTTGTATCTCTCGACGGGATAGGTAACAATAACGGAGACTACTACGATGGCAGGAACTAAAGCTGGCGGCCGCGCTGCAGCCGCAACCAACAAGGCCAAATACGGCAAAGACTTTTACGCCAAGATCGGCGCAAAAGGTGGCAAAGTTGGCCGTACCGGTGGCTTCTACGCCAACCGGGAACTGGCTCGCAAGGCTGGCGCCCTCGGTGGCCGCATCAGCCGGCGCACCAAGAAGGTTGCCTAAGGATTGGCGCCTATAGGGAGGGCTTGAAAGTCTCCGCCACGGCGGAGACTTTTATTTGAAAGGAAGACGATGGCAAACAAATTCCCACCAGGATTGGAGGCAACCCGGCCGGTACTGAATATCGGGAAGAAAGAGTTTTCTTCCTTGCGCCGTGCGCTTATCGACCACGAGAGTGAACCTCAAGATCCCCAGGAAGTTGGCCAACTACTTCAGCCGCGGCGAGAATTGTTTGCCGAAATTATCGCCCGTGGCGAACTGGTGCGGCTGCATCGGGCGATGAGAATGACAAATGTGTCTCAAGAACATGTTGAGGAACTCATCGAATATCTTCAAGGAGTCTTGCCGCCATTCTCAAGGAAACGTGTGATAGAAGCGCCGACGATGCCGGCTGAAATTCAGCACGTTGGAGACGGCGTCGTCCTGAGTGTTGCCGGCAGCGCCGAAACCCTGCAGGAGCGAGCTCTCGTCATAGGGGCTATAGGAAACTTTTATCAGTTGGATGCCATGCCCGACAACGTCTGGTTCCCCGATGAAAGGGTTACGAGCGTATGGTTGGCCCGAGCCAAGCAGCCGCAACAGATAAAAATGGTGGAGCTACTGCAAGAAACGTTGGCCGTAAACCCAAATCTTCTGCCGCCGACTACCGACCTTGGGTCCGTCGACATTCATCCGGACTTCGATTAGGGGATCAGGACAGCTGGTTGGGGGATATCCTTGCTTCGACGGTAAGCGCGGCAGAAGCGGCTGGCCGTCACACGCCAAACAGTGTGGCAATTAAAACAACGATAATGGACAAAGTCCCCCTGTTGGAGACACTTCGTACCGCAGGTAGGGCAAATACTGCGCTTATACAGCCAATCGCGGTAGGTATCCAGGCTGTTCTGAATGTGATCTTCGTCGATCGTAAGCCCCAGATCGGTAGCTAATCCTCGAGCTCGTTCCCAAGCCTCAATTTCCAGGCGTAACAGTTCGAAATCAGCCGTGTAGGAGGTATGTCCCGCCATCGCATGGCCGGTCTCATGCAATAGCGACCAGATAGCCCGGCGACCGTTCTTACCGGCTTCGTAGAAGATCTCGCCGGTCTCCGGCGACCAGTAGAATTGACGAGCGGCAGTGAAGGTGAGCTTCGGGAATCGCCCGCTGAGCTCAGCCAACAATTTATCCATGATGGGCCTCACGCTCGGCTTGTTTCAAGAGGTCGTAGCAGCCATAAATGACAGCCTCGTCCGGCCGCCGGGCTGGCAGAATGGCTTGCGGTTGACGGACGACCGGGTGCAAGTGCTCGCGGAAGTAGGCCAGGATATAATCGCGATACTGTTCGGCGTGGGCACCGACGCTGCCGCCCAGGATGATGGCCTCAGGCTGTAACACCGAGCAGACCGCCGCCAGGCCATAGGCGACCTGTTCGCCAACGATCCGCCACTCCTCGGGGTCGGTTATGTCGCTAGCTCGCTTCTTCAGCCGCTCGACCACGCCCCGGCCTCCGGCGAAATCTTCCCAGTAGGCCAGCTTACCCTCGTGCAGCAGCGGCATCTTGCCCATTTCCATATCCTTCAGCGCTGTTACGAGGCGGCCGTCGTGGACCAGCGCGCCGCCGATGCCGGTGCTGACGGTGGCGAACAGCACGTAACCGTCGTATTCGTCTTTCAGGAGCCGGGCCTCTGACAGACCGGCCAGGCGGGAATCGTTCTCCAGCATCACCCAACGGTCGTCTATGAGGTTTGAGATGTCCGTGCGGATCGGCTTGTCGCGCCAGGGAAGATTGCCGAGTGAGTGGACGGTCCCGGCCCTGCGGTCGAGCAGCCCAGCGACGCCGGCGCAAGCTTTGAAGTCACCCTCGAGAGGCAGCTCTTTCAGGTTGGTACCCAGATCACGGAGGAAGTTGTCGTAGTCATGGTCGGTGGGGAAGCGGCGGCTCAAGAGGATCTCACCCTTGTCATCCAAGGCGGCGACCAGCGTCTTGGTACCCCCGATATCGATCCCCAGATACATAGTGTCAGTGTAGCACAAGCCGCTTGCCCCTGGGGCCGTTATCAGATATACTGGGAGTAATCTTTAGGGATAACTTTAAGTGGCGGTGCTTACGGGACATCGTCAAGATAGGAGTCTATAGAGCTACATGGCGAAAGCGATTACGATGGACGAGCTGCTGGAGGGCAGCGAGCTGAAGACCTTGGCGACCGGAGAAGTCGTCGAAGGCACTGTCACGAGTATCAAGAAAAACGAGGTCTGGATCGATCTGGGCGCTCGTGGCGTGGGCGTGGTGCTCCGGCGTGAGATCGGCTATGGCCAGAAACTCGAAGACGGGCAACAGATCACCGTCAGCGTCATCGATCCTGAGCTGGACGAGGGCTACGCGCTGCTGAGTATGAAGCGTGCCGCCAAGGACCGTGGTTGGGACGAGCTGCAGCGTATTCACGAAGCCAACGAAATCGTCGAGGTCGTACCGTATGACGCCAACCGGGGCGGCCTGCTGGTCGAACTGGAAGGTATCCGTGGCTTCCTACCGGTCAGTCAGCTGGCTGCCGGCCATTATCCACGTGTCAGTGGTGCCGACAAAGACGAGATTCTGCAGAAACTGCATGCTCTGACCAACAAACCGCTGCGCGTGCGCATCTTGGACATTAGTCGTAAGGACAACAAGCTTATCTTCTCCGAGAAGGAAGCCGTCAAGGACGACATGCAGGCCCGCTTCGCCAAGCTGAAGGTCGGCGATGTGGTCGAAGGGGTGGTTACCGGCGTGATCGACTTCGGCGCGTTCGTCAACGTCGACGGCATCGAAGGCCTGATCCACATCTCCGAGATCTCCTGGGAGCGCGTCGACAATCCGCGGAACTATGTGAAGGTCGGTGAGACGGTCAAGGCCAAGATCATCGCCATCGACAAGGACCGTCTGAGTCTCAGCCTGAAGCAGATGACCGAGGATCCCTGGCTGGAGCAGGTCAAAGCTTTCAAGAAGGGTGACGTGGTCGAGGGCAAGGTAACGCGCATCACGCCGTTCGGCGCCTTCGTACAGCTGAGTTCCAGCGTCGAGGCATTGGTCCACGTTTCTGAAATGAGCGACGACGAAGCCGTCGACCCCGAGAAGCTGTTCCAACTGAACGAGAAGAAGCAGTTCAAACTGATTGACATCGATACCGAGAACCGTAAGATCGCCTTGAGCCTGAAGGACACCAAGGCATCCAAGCCCAAAGCAGACGCTAAGAAATAACATGAGTACGTAAGGATAGGCCCGCTAGGGCCGGAAAGGAGCGCAGGCAGTGGCAGAAACCGAAGCACCAGACACGCAGACCACCATTGAAATCGAAGATATGATCACTGTCGGCACCCTGGCCGAGCGTTTGTCCATCCCCGTATCGCGCCTGATCGGCGAGCTGATGAAGAACGGCGTCATGGCGACCGTCAATGAGCGTATCGACTTCGATACTGCCCAGATCATCGTCGATGAGCTGAAACTCGGTCTGACACTCAAGAAAGCCGTTGCCGAAGAGGCTGCACCGAAGAAGCGCGAGAAGACCTCGGGTGCGAGCAAAGGCGCAGCCCGGCCGCCGGTGGTGGCCGTTATGGGTCATGTTGACCACGGCAAGACCAGCCTGTTGGACGCCATCCGCGGTGCCGAGGTGGTCAAGCAGGAGGCGGGCGGCATCACGCAGCACATCTCCGCTTATCAGATTGAGCATAACGACCGAGCGCTGACCTTCTTGGATACGCCGGGCCATGAGGCCTTTGCGGCCATCCGCGAGCACGGAGCCATGCTGACCGACATCGTGGTGCTGGTGGTGGCGGCCGACGACGGCGTCAAACCGCAGACCGTCGAGGCCATCCGTTTCGCGAAGAAGGCCGGCGTCAAGATCATCGTGGCCGCCAACAAGATGGACAAGGAAGGCGCCGACGTCAACCGACTCAAACAAGAGTTATCTGAGCATGATCTGTTGACCGAAGAGTGGGGCGGTGACACCATCGTCGTACCGGTATCTGCTAAGACAAAGGAAGGGGTACCGCAGCTGTTGGACATGATCCTGCTGGTTACCGATGTCGAGGAGCTGAGGGCTGAAGTGGACGTGCCGGCCCGCGGGTTGGTCATTGAGGCACATGTGGAACAGGGGCGCGGCCCGGTAGCCCAGGCATTGATCGAAGCCGGTACGCTGAAAGCCGGCGATTTCGTGGTGGCCGGCAGCAATTATGCCAAGGTGCGCAATCTGGAAACCACCGCTGGCAAGCCGCTTAAAGCAGCCACGCCGTCCATGCCGGTGGTTATCACCGGTTTCAAGGGTCTGCCGGAATTCGGCGACGAATTCCAGACAGTCAAGAACGAGAAGGAAGCCCGGCGTCAGGCCGAGGCTGCAGCTACCGACAAGCAGTCTGGGGCCGGCCGTATGGACATCGGCTCCGGCGAGCTTATCCGGCTGATCAATCGTAATAACGAGATGCAGGAGCTTAACCTGATTATCAAGGCCGATGTACAGGGGTCATTGACTTCAGTCATCGACAGCCTCAAGGCTCTGGATACCGACGAAGTGGCGGTCCGGGTCGTCGGTGCCGGCGTCGGGCCGGTCGGTGAGAACGACCTGCACTTAGCTCATACTAGCGGTGCCATCATTTATGGCTTCAATGTCAGCCTGCCGACTAGCAGCCGCCAGCAGGCCTCCCGTGATAAGGTCGATGTCCGCCTCTACAAGGTTATCTACGAACTCATAGATGACGTCAAAACCGAGCTCGGCGAGCTGCTGAGTCCGGAAATCGTCGAGACCGAGTTAGGTCGTTTACTTGTGAAGGCTGTTTTCAAGACTACCAAGAGTTCGATTATCGCCGGCGGTGAGGTCACCAAAGGCAAACTGACCGCGCCGGCACTGGCCCGCATCACCCGAGGGGAGGAAAACCTCGGCGAGGTGGAAGTCGAAGGATTGAAGCGTGGTCCATCCGAGGCCAAAGAGGTGGTCGAGGGAGAGTTGTGCGGTATCAGCCTCAAGACGGCCAAGCGCCTGCTGCTCCAAGAGGGCGACCGGATTGACGTCTTCAGCCGCGAAGCCGTGCAGCGAAAACTCTGAATAATCAAACCGCGAGGGGTGATATAATGCTTAGGAAAGAGACCTAAGGGGGGTGCTCACAAGATGTTGAAGATAGATAACAGCTTACTCGAGGAAGTCGGATTGGCCACCATGCCGGCTTCGGAGAAGAACGGCTTCCTGAAGCACATCTATGAGACGCTGGAAATGCGGGTTGGCATCCGCCTGGCCGATCAGATGACCAACCAACAACTCGACGAGTTCGAAAAGTACTTCGAGGCGAAGGATGATGCCGGTGCCTTCAAGTGGCTGGAAACGAATTTTCCCAACTATAAGGATATCGTCCAGCAGGAATTCGATAAATTGAAACAGGAAGTAGCTCAGAGCGCACCGCAGATCCTGGCATCTTCGCCGGCTGCTCAGGGCGGTGCAGCCCCAGTTGCTAGCCCAGCTCAAGCTGCTGCCATGCCCCAGCCACCGGCTGGGCTGCCCCCCCAGGCTCCCCAGGCACCAGGCGTTGGGCCAGTACCACCGCAGCCGATCTCCACCACACCTGCCGCTGATCCGTATGCGTCGGCTGCATCCCGTCCAGCATCTCCGGTCATGCCTCCAGCTGCTCCCGGTATGGACGTAGGCTCGAATCCACAACCCATACCGCCGCCGGCTCCGGCGCCCGGTCCGCAACCGGCACCACCGGTTCCGCCGATGCCGCCCGGTCCGTCGAGCCCACCGTCACCACTGCCTCCACCACCGGCACCTTCGCCAACCCCGGCGCCGCCATTTCCTGATCCGTCGTCTCCGGCTGGTCCGCATCCCGCCCAGCGACAGCCCGTCTATCCGCAGTCACCTCAGACACAGCCGCCGGCCGGTCCACAGCAGTAAGAATTACAGGTCGTACCCAGCTAGGAAGGCTGCGGCTGTCATCTCGCGCTTGCCAGCCGGGATGAGCCTATCGATTACCAGCATCCCTTCACCGCAATATATGTTCAGTGTCATACCTTCGATGTGACGGGTGCCCGGCGAACCTGTGCCGTCCGCGGCATGGGCTCCGGTGATGATGACATCCGTCTTGCCCAAGCCGGTACGGCTACGTGGCCACCCGGCATAGGCCCGGACTTCGTGCTCCAACCGCGCAGCCGGCTTTGTCCAATTGATGAGACCGTCGGCTTTGGAGATGTGCTGGTCGGTCGTCGCTTCGGCGTCGTTCTGAGCCGCCGGCCGCGCGCTGCCGTCCAGGATCGCCGGCAAGTGTTTGAGCAGCAAGGCGGTGCCGACGTCAGCTAACCTGTCCGCCAGGTCTTGTTTGGTCTCCCTCCCGTCCAGTGTGACCGTCACCTGGTCATACAATGGGCCGGCGTCCATCTTTTTGCTTAATTTCATCAGAGATACGCCTGTCTCGGACGCGCCATCCAGGATGGCGCTCTCGATCGGCGTCGAGCCGCGGTGCAATGGCAACAGGGAAGGATGGATGTTGACGATACCGGCCGGGAACAGTTCCAGTACCTCCGGTGGTACGATCTTGCCGTAAGCGATCAGCACGGCGGCGTCGGCCTGATAAGCTGCCAACTGCCCCTTAGCCTCTATGAGATTATCTGGTGCCAGCACCGGTATGCCATGCGCCTCGGCCGTTGCCGCGACTTCTAAGGGGCGGGCTCGTCTGGAACGGGCTAGCTCGGCCTGGGCGATGACCACACCGCCGACATCATAGCCGGCATCGATCAAAGCCCGCAGGGCTGGTGTCGTGGTCGTGACACCGGTCGCCAGGCGTTCATTCCCAAAGAACAGAATTGTTTTCGACATCTTTTTCATAGTCGAGCGGCTCCAATTTGCCTTCGTCATTCAGCCGGAAGAAGGCGTCCGGATCGCCCTTGATGTGATCGATGAAGACCGTGCCGTTACAGTGGTCGATCTCGTGCTGGAAGATGCGTGCCAAAAATCCTTCGGCGGTCACTCGGAACGACTTACCATTCAGTCCGAGGGCTTTCACCCTGACCTTGGTGTGGCGGGGCACTTTGCCATAGACGTTTGGTACGCTCAGGCAGCCCTCAAAGTCCTCTTTAATCTCGCCCTCCAGTTTGGTGATCTCAGGGTTGATGAAGATGGTGAAATCGTGGTTTTCTTTGTCGTTGTAATCAGTGCGTACGATGACGATGCGGTACAACCGGTCGATCTGGATGGCGGCCAGGGCCACGCCGACCTCATGAGCACGGCTCTTATCCCAATCTATGGTCGCTTCCTGCATGTCCTGTATTACCTGTCTGATCTCATCGGTAATGAGGCCGACGCGGCGGGACTTCTTACGCAAGTGGGGATTCGGCAGGGAAATGATGTCGTCTTTGGTCATAATACCGTTCAAGTATAGCCTAGAGTTGATTTTATATATAAAATAGTTTATTATATATCTCTATGAGAAGGAATGCTGGTATTGAGAACGATGGTGGTCCCCGTATGTGGCCCTATCGGCTCGCGGTGGCCGCGGCCGGCTTCGTTGCCATGGGTTCCGTCCTCTTTTTCGCTAACCGCAGGCATGACGTCGACACTGATGCCGCCCTCCAGCATGCTCTCCGGCCTACCACTGTCAGGATGGCCAGTAAGATTATCAAATTTGCTGATGCTCATCCCGGCCTGTCTGATATTCATGCAGGTCCCGAATTTGTAGAAGTTGAAGTGGTCGCAGCAAACGACCAAGACACAGCTCGCCTGTTAGTAGATACGCGCCGGCAGAACGGAAGTAGCACTCCTGATCCCGAAGCGGTGGTCAGTGTGGACATGTTGCGGCTCGGACA